>JAFAIY010000621.1 GCA_019236485.1 Comamonas sp.
GCGCACGCAGCTCGGCAGCGGCCGCCGCGGCGTCAGCGCCTTCGGGCGGCAGATAGCTGACATCCTCGACCCACCAGTCCACGCCCGCGGCCTGCAGATGCCAGCGCTGGCCGCCTCCAGGCGCGGCGACGCGCACGCCATGGACAATCTCGCCCACGCCATTGAGGCTTGCGCGCCAGCCCTGGGCCAGTTGGCCGTCCACCTGCAACTGCTGGGTCTCGCCATCGGCCTGCGCCAGGGACCAGCGCTGGCAGCCTTCGGGCTGCAGCAGCAGATCCCGGACCTCGCCGCGATGGCGCAGCCGGCGCGGCTGGACAAAGCCGCAGGCCAGAGGCCCGGGCGCCTGGCCCAGCGCGCACAGCGCTCCCCAGCGCCTATGGGCCTGGGCTTCCCGCTCCCGCAGCAGCTGCTGCAGGCGCTGCGCATCGGCGGCCAGATAGGAAATCAAGGCCCGGCCCTGGCGGAACACCGGGTCCTGCAGGCATTCGATCAGAAACGCGCGATTCGTGGGCAGGCCCAGCAGCCGCAGCCGGCGCAGCGCGTGGAGCAACTGATCGATGGCCTGCTCCCGGGTCGGAGCATGCACGATCAGCTTGCCCAGCATGGCATCGTAATAGGGGGTGACCTCGTTGCCCACGCGCAGTGCATGATCGAAGCGCAGGGCCGAGCGCGAGAAGGCCGAGGCCTCGGGAGCGAAGAAATGGCGCACCACGCCGGTATGGGGCTGGAAGCTTTCATCCTCGGCGCACAGGCGCACCTCGATCGCATGGCCGCTGAAGCGGAGCTGTTGCTGCGTCAGAGGCAGGGCCTCGCCACGCGCCACGCGAATCTGCCACTCCACGAGATCCAGCCCCGTCAGCGCCTCGGTCACGGGATGCTCCACCTGCAACCGGGTGTTCATCTCCATCAGAAAGAACTCCTGGCCTTCCAGCAGAAACTCCACGGTGCCCGCGCCCACATAGCCCGCGCCCCTGGCCAGCGCCACGGCGCAGGAGCCCATGCGTTCGCGCAGCTGCGCGTCCACGGCGGGGCTGGGCGCTTCCTCGATGATCTTCTGGTGGCGGCGCTGCACCGAGCAGTCGCGCTCGCCCAGATGAATCACCTGGCCCTGGGTGTCGGCGAACACCTGGACCTCGACATGGCGCGGGTGCATTACGGCGCGCTCCACCAGCAGCTCGCCATTGCCGAAGCCGGCCAGCGCTTCGGAGCGCGCGCCGGCCAGCGCGGCCTGCAGCTGAGCGGCGCTCTCCACCAGGCGCATGCCGCGCCCGCCGCCACCGGCCACGGCCTTGACCATGACGGGGTAGCCTATGGCTGCGGCCTCGGCCGCAAAGCGTGCATCGGATTGATCCTCGCCCTCGTAGCCGGGCAGGCAGGGCACGCCATGGGCCTTGGCCAGCTGCTTGGCCGCGGCCTTGCTGCCCAGCTGGCGTATGGCGCCCGGCGGCGGCCCTATCCATATCAGGCCCGCATCCTGCACGGCCTGGGCAAAGCCCGCGTCCTCGCTCAGAAAGCCATAGCCTGGATGCACCGCATCGGCACCCGTGGCCCTGGCCGCCGCCAGCAGCTTACCCACATCCAGATAGCTCTGCGCCGAACTCAGGCCGCCCAGCGCATAGGCCTGGCTTGCCGCCTGCACATGGGGGCTGTCCTTATCCGCATCGGAGTAGACGGCCACGGTCTCTATGCCCAAGCGACTGGCCGTGGCCATCACGCGCAGCGCAATCTCGCCGCGGTTGGCGATCAATATGCGTTTCATGCTCAGCCCTTCTGCTGCACCATCCAGGGCGCAGCCTGCTTGTTGGCAAAGGCCTTGAGCCCCGTCCCGGCTTCGGGCCCGCGCAAGGCCTGCGCGAAGGTCTGGGCGCCCAGGCTCAGCAGCTCGTCCAGCGGCTGCTGCGCGGCAGCGGCCAGCAGCCGCTTGGTCGCGGCCACGGCGGCGGGCGCGGCCTGAGCGCAGACCTGGATATGGGCGCGCAACTGGGTCTGCCAGTCCTGCTCGTCGGCAGCGGCGATCAGCCTGTGGACCAGACCCGCCTCGCGGGCCTGGGCCGCCGAGCGGCGCTGCCCGCCCAGCAGCCATTCGCGTGCCCGGCCGTCGCCCATGCGGCGCACCACGAAAGGCGCAATCTGAGCCGGCACAATACCCAGCGTCACCTCGGGGGTCGCAAACACCGCATCCGATGCGGCCAGCACCAGATCGGCCACGCAGACCAGGCCCAGGCCGCCGCCCATGGCAGAGCCCTGCACCGCGGCCACCAGCAGCTGCGGCAGTCCCGCCAGATCCTGCAGCAGGGCGCCGAACTCCCGGTTGCTGCGCACCAGCGGGTCGCCGCCCTCATGGGCCTCCAGCGGCCGGCCTATGGCACTCGCAAAGCCGCCGAGGCTGCCGCCCGCGCAGAAGTAACCGCCGTTGCCGCTGAGCACCACCATGCGCAGGCCGGCATCCGCCCTGGCGCGCGCACAGGCCTGGCGCAAGGCGCCCACCACTTCGTCGGTCAGCGCGTTGCGCGTCTGCGGCGAATCGAGTCGCCACCACTCCAGCCAGCCATCGGCCAATGGCTCGCGTTCGATCTGCAGGACTTCGGCCATGGCTCTCTCCTTTAGTGGCTGGGGCGCTTGATCAGGCCCATGGTCTTGCCGATGATGCCCAGCATCACCTCGTCGGCGCCGCCGCCTATCGAGGCCAGGCGCCCGTCGCGATACAGCCGCGAGACCCGGTTGTCCCAGGTAAAGCCCATGCCGCCCCAGAACTGCAGACAGGTGTCGGCCACCTCGCGCGTAAGCCGCCCGGTCTTGAGCTTGGCCATGCTGGCCAGCTGCAGTGCGTCCTTGCCGCCCATGTACAGCTCGGCGGCGCGATAGGTCAGAGCGCGCAGCGCCTCGACCTCGGTCTGCAGCTCGGCGAGCTTGAACTGCACCCATTGCTGCTCTATCAGCGTGGAGCCGAACATCTGCCGCTGTTGCGCCCATTCGATGGTTTCCTGTATGCATTCGTCCATCGCGACCAGGCCGCTGGCCGAGGCCCAGAGCCTCTCTTCCTGGAACTGCTGCATCTGGTAGATGAAGCCCTGGCCTTCCTGCCCCACCAGATAGCGCTGCGGCACCCGCACCTCGTCGAAGAAGATCAGGCCGGTGTCGGAGGAATTCATGCCGATCTTGCGCAGCTTCTGCGCCACCTCTATGCCCTTGGTCAGCTTGCCGCCCGGGCCGTCGCGCATGGGCACCATGATCAGGCTCTTGTTCTTGTGCACCGGGCCGTCGCCGGTATTGACCAGCATGCACATCCAGTCGGCCTGGATGCTGTTGGTGATCCACATCTTCTGGCCGCTGATGATGTAGTCCTCCCCGTCCTTGCGCGCATGGCTTTTGATGCCAGAGACATCGCTGCCCGCGCCGGGCTCGCTCACGCCTATGCAGCCCACCATATCGCCAGCAATCGCCGGAGCCAGGAACTGCGCGCGCAGCTCGTCGCTGCCGAAGCGCGCCAGCGCCGGTGTGCACATATCGGTCTGCACCCCTATCGCCATGGGCACGCCACCGCAGCGTATATGGCCCAGGGTCTCGGCCATCATCAGGCTGTAGGAATAGTCGAGGCCGGCCCCACCGAACGCCTCGGGCTTGGTCAGGCCCAGCAGGCCCAGATTGCCCAGCCCCTTGAACACCTGGTGCGCGGGAAAGATCTCGGCGTCCTCCCATGCATCGACATGGGGATTGATCTGCTCGTCGATATAGCGCTTTAGCGTCTTGCGCACTTCCAGATGCTCATGGGTCCACTGCATGGCTTGTCTCCGTTGATGTCTGTGGGGCAGGTGAAGGGAAAAGAAGGCTTGCTACATGCGCACCGTCCTACATCCGGGCGACGCCGAACTGCATGGGGCGCAGGCTGCGCGCGCCGGCCTCGGCCAGGGTGTCCAGGCAGAAGGCCAGGACCTCGCGCGTATCGCGCGGATCGATCACGCCGTCGTCCAGCAGCAGGCCGCTGGTATAGAAGGCATCGGCCTGGGCCTCGAACATGGTGACGATCTGCTGGTACTGTTTCTCCATCTGCTCGGCATCGGGCTGCAGGCCCTTGCGCGCCATGGCGGCCTCGCTCACCTGCTGCATGGTGCGCGCGGCCTGCTCGCCGCCCATCACCGCGGTCTTGGCACCGGGCCAGCTGAAGAGAAAGCTGGGCGCATAGCCGCGGCCGCACATGCCGTAATTGCCGGCGCCGAAGCTGGCGCCGCACTGGATAGTGATCTGCGGCACCGTGGCATTGGTCACGGCCTGGATCATCTTGCTGCCGTGCTTGATCATGCCGCCCTGCTCGCTGTCCTTGCCCACCAT
>JAFAIY010000672.1 GCA_019236485.1 Comamonas sp.
GAGCACGCGGATTCATGAGGCCGGCGGCGTGGCGGTGATAGAGCAGCAGTTTCTGCCCTCGGTGGGCGCGGGCCGCCAGTCGGTGGAGCTGACGCTGGGCGCTCTGTACCACACCCTGTGTCTTGCCTTGGGCCCGGACTGGAAGCCGCGCAGCGTCAGCTTCATGCATCCGCCGCCCGCGAGCCTGGCCTGGCATCGCAGCATTCTGGGCGGCAATCTGCTGTTCTCCCAGGACTACAACGGCATCGCGCTGTCATCGGCCGATATGGATGTGCCGCTGCACACCGCCGATCCCGGCATGCGCCAGCAGATGCGGCAGCTGGTGCGCGAGGACCTGGGTGGCGGCAAGCTCTCCATCTGCGACGAAGTGGAGCAGTTGATTACGGCGCTGCTGCCCACGGGGCGCTGCAGCGCCGATCAGGTGGCCCTGCATCTGGGCGTGGACCGGCGCACCGTGCACCGCAGGCTGGCGGCCCAGGGCACGGGCTTTGTCGAGCTGCTGGACCGCATACGCCACGAACAGGCGCAGCGCCTGATGGGCTACGGCGACCGCAAGCTCTCCGATATCGCGCCCTTGCTGGGTTTCAGCAGCCTCAGTGCTTTCTCGCGCTGGAGGCGCAACCAGCAGGCGCGCTCGGCTTCGAAGGACTGAGCCTCAGAAGCTGTGGCGCAATCCGATGTCGAAGCCCGAGGCATTGCCTCCGGCCACGGGTATAGGCCCTTGCAGCGCGCCCGTGGCCACGGGCAGATTGATGCTGCCGCGGTTGTCGACATAGGCGTAAGTGCCGTAGATCGCCGTGCGCTTGGAGAGGTTGTGGACATAGCCCACCGCATATTTCTGCGAGCTGCTCCCCGCATGGTCGTTACGGGTCAGGCGCATCAAGCTCATGGGGATGGCGTCGGTGCCGACCTTCCAGATGGCGCCCAGCTGCCAGAAGCGCACGCGGTTGGCCCCGTCGAGCGCGGCCAGGCGGTTGCCGGTGCGGTTCTCACCGGCCAGGGCCATGAATTTATGCCCGTCCCAGAGATAGGAGGCCGCGAGGTTGATCTGGGTGTAGTCGTCGGCGGCACGGTTGCGGGTGGTCACGGCGGCGATGGCCGTGTCCCACTGCGCTGCGCCATAGCCTAGGCGCGCTCCGTAGACATTGCCGTCCTGGCGCTCGGGGCCGGCCGCGTTCTCGCCGAAGGCCGCCATGGCCTGGTAGAAGAATCCCCGGCAGGCGGGGCCCGAGCAGCCCGGCGAGAAATAGCCGACGCTGTTGGAGGCGCGGAAGGCGGTGACCGTGGTGCCATGCAGCACATGGGCGCTCATGCCCACGCCCACGCGGAAAGGGTCGTAGAGAAACAGATTCCAGAAGGCCGGCGTGTAGTCCCGGCCCAGGCGTAGCTCGCCCAAGTTCTTGTCCTGCAGATAGACATAGGACTTGCGGTTGAAGGTCAGGCCGCCGCCCGCGCTGTTGCCCGAGGCCTGGTTGTTGCTGTTGCTGGCCTGGCCCGTGCCGGTGTCGGCATTCAGTCCGGCCTCGATGTCGAAGCCCGCGCGCAGGCCGCCGCCCAGCTCTTCATGGCCTTTGAAGCCCAGGCGGCTGGCCTGATTGCCGCTGGAGGTCAGCATCTGACGCGAGCCGGCGCCCTCGGCCCTGTAGGAAGAGACGGCCATGTCCATCACGCCGTAGATCTGTACCGAGGACTGGGCCCAGGCGCCTAGAGGGGCCAGCGCGCAGGCCATGGTGCCCAGAGTATGGAAAGCCAGTTTTGTCGTACCCATTGCAATCTCCTTGAACTGATAAAACACCAACGAAACAGAGGGGGAGCCTGGACCGCGCCCGCAAGCACGGAGGGCGCGGAAAAATTTGGGCCGCAGCCGAGCTCCCGGCCGGAAAACCGGCAGGTTGCGGAAAATCGGGCGCAGGTCGGCACAGCCGCGGGCGGGCTGCTTCAGCGCACCGCGCAGATGGAGCGAGTCGGGGCGGGCCGCGAGGGCCCGCGGCTAGGTCTGAGCGGGGCTCAGTTTTCGGGCGTATAGCCTATGGACTTGAGCAAGGCCGCCTGTTTTTGGCTGGCGTCCTTGAGGTCGGCCATCATTTCCGCCGTGGTGACGGGCTGGCCGGGCTCCATGCCTATGGTGGCCAGCTGCTTGAGCACGGCCGGCTTGCGGAAATGCGCGAGCGTCACCTCGCGCAGCTTTTGCTGAATCGCGGCCGGAGCCTGGGGGTGGGACCAGACGGCGAACCAGCCGGACTTGGACAGCTGGGGGTAGCCCAGTTCCTTGAAGGTCGGCACATCGGGCAGGGCCTGCAGCCGCGTGGGATAGACGGCCGCAAGCGCCCTGATCTTGCCGCTGCGGATCAAGGGCAGCGAGGTGGTGACCCCGTCG
>JAFAIY010000148.1 GCA_019236485.1 Comamonas sp.
ACGGCCACTACCTGCCAGCCCAGCAGCCGCACCACCTCGTGGATGGGCGCGATCTGCTCGCGCAGATCGTCGGGCATGGGCGAACGCGTGGCCTTGTACTCGGTATACAGCTCGTCGCGGAAAGTCGGGCCCGAGGCATCGAACACGCAGACCGCGTAATCGGCCGGCACCTCTTTGCGCAGCGCCTGCATCATGTTCACCATGCCGCGTATGGCCCCCGTGGCCGGGCTGGCCGGGTCGCCGGGAATGGCCCGCAGGTCGGGCATGGCATGGTAGGCGCGGTAGAGATAGCTGGAGCCGTCCACCAGCACCAATGTCTTGGAATTGCTCATACCAAGATTGTGCACGCGCCACTACAATCCCCTTATGCGCGCTGCACCACTTTTCATCCTCCTGAGCCTGGCCGCCGGATCCGTTCTGGCCCAGACCACCACCCCTGCCCCCGAGGCCCCCGTTGCGGCTCCCGCGCCCCAGGGCCGAGAGGACAACTCTGCGGCCACCGGCAAACACAACCAGCGGATAGAACATATCCATGTGGAAGACGCCGGCAGCCGTGTGGATGAAACCCGCGTCGGCGGCCAGACCAAGAGCATCACCGTGCAGCCCAAGGTAGGCACCATGCCCGAGTACGAAGTGCAGTCCAACGACGGCGCGCGTGCCGCGCGCAACCGCGACAATAACAACAACGACACCACGGGCACGCGTGTCTGGAACCTGATCAAGTTTTAAGGCGCAGCGCGCCAATCCCTCCCCGACAGGGCAGTGCTTTGAAGCACTGCCCTGTTGCATATAGAACCTCCCACCGTTAGTCCCGGCCGGTCACAGACCGGCGCTTTGCATCATGGCTGTTTTCACCGAAGTCTCTGAAAAAGATGCGCGCGAGCTGCTGCGCCGCATGTCCCTTGGCTCCTTGAAAGAACTGCGGGGCATTCAGGGCGGCATTGAAAACACCAACTACTTTCTGACCACCGACCAGGGTGAATGGGTGCTCACGCTGTTCGAACGCCTGAGCGCCGAACAGCTGCCGTTCTATCTGTATCTGATGAAGCACCTGGCCCAGGCCGGCATACCCGTGCCCGACCCGCAGGCCGAAACCCGCAGCGGCGACATTCTGCTGCGCGTCTGCGGCAAGCCCGCGGCCATCGTCAACCGCTTGGCCGGCAGGAGCGAGCTGGCGCCGGCTCCCGTGCACTGCGCCGCCGTGGGCGAGATGCTGGCACGCATGCACCTGGCCGGACAGGACTACGACCGCAGCCAGCCCAATCTGCGCGGCCTGCCCTGGTGGAACGAGACCGTGCCCGTGGTCCTGCCCCATCTGGATGCCATGGCCGCCAATCTGCTGCGCGCCGAGCTCGCCTACCAGAACCATGTGGCGGCCTCGCCCGCCTATGCAGCCCTGCCGCGCGGCCCCGTGCATGCCGACCTGTTCCGCGACAACGTGATGTTCGAGGGCGACAGGCTCACCGGCTTCTTCGACTTCTACTTCGCGGGCATCGACACCTGGCTGTTCGATCTGGCCGTATGCCTGAACGATTGGTGTATCGATCACGCAACAGGTGCCCACGACGCCGCGCGTGCCAAGGCCATGCTCGTGGCCTACCAGGCCGTGCGCCCGCTGACCGCAGCCGAACGAGAGCTGCTCAACGCCCAGCTGCGCGCCGGCGCCCTGCGTTTCTGGATTTCCCGCCTCTGGGACTTCCACCTGCCGCGCGAAGCCTCGCTACTCAAGCCCCACGACCCCACGCATTTCGAGCGCGTGCTGAGCCAGCGCATCGCCCATCCCCTGGCACTGGACTGAGCCGCAGCCGCCGCGGCCAAGTTGCATATTGGCTCGGGGCTATTGATGGCCCCGCCGGGCCGACTCGGGTACAGTGCAGAAGCGGCTTTTGCAACACTTGGCAAGAGTATTCCAGCCTCCTCAATGAAACTTCAAATCGTTCCCGCCCGTACTGGCTTGCAGTGGGTACAGCTCGGCCTGCGCACCTTCAAGAGCCAGCCGCTGGCCCTGGCTGCCCTGTTCTTTCTGGGCATGGCCAGCATGTCGCTGATCACCGCCCTGCCTCTCATCGGCCCCGTCATCGCCCTGGCCCTGCTGCCCTGCGTCTCGCTGACCATGATGGTCGCGGCCTCGGAGGCCGCCCATGGCCGCAAGCCCAGCCCTGCCCTGCTGCTGGTGGCTTTCCGCTCCGGCAGCCAGCATCTGCATTCCATGCTGATGCTGGGCGGCCTCTATGCCGCAGGCTTTCTGCTCATCATCGGTGCCTCCAGCATCATCGACGGCGGCACGTTTGCCAGCGTCTACCTGGGTCAGACCCCGATGTCGCGCGAACTGGCCGAGGACCCCGACTTCCAGTCCGCCATGTGGCTGAGCATGTTCCTCTACCTGCCGCTGTCGCTGGCCTTCTGGCATGCGCCGGCGCTGATCCACTGGCACAACATCAGCCCCGTCAAGTCGCTGTTCTTCAGCTTTGTGGCCTGCATGCGCAATATCGGCGCCTACATCGTCTTCGGCCTGTGCTGGATGGGCGTGTTCCTGGCCAGCGGCATGCTGCTGGCCATGGTCACCGGCATTCTGGCCGCGATGATAGGCAGCGTGGCCGGCGGCATCATGGTGGCCACGGCGCTGATGCTCGCGGCCATGTTCTTCACCTCCATAGTCTTCACCTTCCGCGACTGCTTCAGCCCGCCCGACGATGTGGCCGACGAAGCCGGACCGTCGGAACCTCCGGCCCCCGAGCTCTGATTCCCAGCCCCGGCCTGCCGGGGCTTTTTCTTGGCTCAAGCCAGGACCGGATCCCGCACCCAAAATAAAAAGCCGTTTGCGCGTGCCCGCAAACGGCTTTTTATCCATGAGTTCGCAAGCTCAATCCACCACGGTGAGCTTGGCGATGGACAGCGCCAGCCATTTGGTGCCGTGGCGGCCAAAGCTGACCTGGGCGCGCGCATCGTCGCCCGTGCCTTCTACGGCCAGCACCTTGCCCTCGCCGAATTTGTTGTGGAACACATTGAGCCCGGCCTTGATGCCATGGGAGGGCTGGGCCTTCTGCTGGGGCACGGGCGGACTCGCAAACACCTCGGACTTGCCGCCCCAGCCCGAGTTAGAGCCAAACTGGCCCGAAGCCTTGGCCCCATAAGCGCCATAAGCCCCTGAATTAGGAGCAAACGTGCCAAAGCCGCTTTGCTTGGGCGTGATCCACTTGAGCGCCTCCTCGGGCAGTTCGTCGAAGAAGCGGCTCTTGACGTTGTAGCGCGTCTGGCCGTGCAGCATGCGGGTCTGCGAATGGCTCAGGTACAGGCGCTTGCGCGCGCGCGTGATGGCCACATAGGCCAGGCGGCGCTCTTCCTCGAGGCCGCCGCGGTCCATCATGGCGTTCTCGTGCGGGAACAGGCCTTCCTCCACGCCGCCTATGAATACGGCATCGAACTCCAGGCCCTTGCTCGCATGCACCGTCATCAGCTGCACCGCGTCCTGCCCGGCCTGGGCCTGGTTGTCGCCGGCTTCGAGCGCCGCATGCACCAGAAAGGCCTGCAGCGGCGACAGGGTCTCGCCGGTGTCGGCATTGATCAGAGCCGCGGCCGTTCCAGCCGCGGGCTTGAGCGCCTCGTCAAGCAAAGGCAGATTCGGGTCCAGGCCCTGGCTCACGGGCGACTGGTTCAGCCGCGGCGCGTTCTGCTGCTCGTCCAGCGGCAGAGCCACGGCATCGCGGCCAAAGCCTTCCTGGGTCACAAAGCTCTCGGCGGCCGTCACCAGTTCCTGCAGATTCTCTATGCGGTCCGCGCCTTCTTTCTCGTTGCGGTAATGCTCGATCAGCCCGCTTTGCTCTTCCACGGTCTCGATGATCTCGCGCAGCGTCTTGCCTTGGGTCTGCTCGCGCAGCACATCGATCTGCGCCACAAAGCCCTGGAGCTTGGTGCCGGCCGCGCCGCCCACGGCCGTGACGGCATCGCTGAGCGAGCAGCCGCTGCTGCGCGCCGCGTCCTGCAGCAGCTCGATGGTGCGCGCACCTATGCCACGCGCGGGGAAGTTCACCACGCGCAGAAAGCTGGTGTCGTCGTGCGGGTTCTCCAAGAGGCGCAGATAGGCCAGCGCATGCTTGATTTCGGCGCGCTCGAAAAAACGCAGTCCGCCGTAGACGCGGTAGGGAATGGCGGCGTTGAACAGCGCCGATTCGATCACCCGGCTCTGCGCATTGCTGCGGTAGAGCACGGCGATTTCCTGGCGCGTGAAGCCGTCGTTCTTCACCAACTGCTTGATCTCCTCGACCATCCACGAGGCTTCGGCCAGATCGCTGGGCGCTTCGTAGATGCGCACGGGCTCGCCCGGGCCCTGGGTGGTGCGCAGATTCTTGCCCAGGCGGTTGCTGTTGTGGCTGATCAGCGCATTGGCACAGTCGAGGATATTGCTGTAGCTGCGGTAGTTCTGCTCGAGCTTGATCTGCTGCTTGACTTCGAACTCGCGGATGAAGTCCGCCATATTGCCCACGCGCGCGCCGCGGAAGGCATAGATGCTCTGGTCGTCGTCGCCCACGGCGATCACGCTGGAGCTGGACGCATAGCGGCCGCCGACCTCGTTGCCGGCCAGCTGCTTGAGCCACTGGTATTGCAGCTTGTTGGTGTCCTGGAACTCGTCCACCAGAATATGCTGGAAGCGGCGCTGGTAATGCTGGCGCAGATGGGCGTCGTCACGCAGCAGCTCGTAGCTGCGCAGCATCAGCTCGCCGAAGTCCACCACGCCTTCGCGCCGGCACTGCTCCTCATAGAGCTGGTAGATCTCGACCTTCTTCTTGGTGTCGGGGTCTATGGCCTCGATATCGCCGGGGCGCTTGCCCTCTTCCTTGCAACCGGCGATGAAATACATCAGCTGCTTGGGCGGAAAGCGCTCGTCGTCGACATTGAACTGCTTGCACAGGCGCTTGATGGCCGAGAGCTGGTCCTGCGTATCGAGAATCTGGAATGCCTGCGGCAGCCCGGCCGCCTGGTAATGGGCACGCAGCATGCGGTTGCACAGGCCGTGGAACGTACCTATCCACATGCCGCGCACGCTGTAAGGCAGCATGGCCGAGAGGCGCGCCAGCATCTCCTTGGCGGCCTTGTTGGTAAAGGTCACGGCCATGATGGAGCCCGGCGTGGCCTGGCCCGTCTGCAGCAGCCAGGCGATGCGCGTGGTCAACACCCGGGTCTTGCCCGAGCCCGCACCGGCCAGGATCAGCGCGTGCGCCGCCGGCAGGGTGACGGCCGCCAGCTGTTCTGCGTTCAAATGGGCCAGCAAGGGAGAAGCATGTGCGGCGGCAGGCGCCGGCGCACCGCCGGAAAGCAGGTCTAGAGGGAACATCCTTCCATTGTAGAAACTAGGCCCGCTTGCGCAGTTTGTGTGGTTAGGAATTACCATATGGCTCTGGCCTTTCTCCTTGCTGCATCGCAGACGCATTGCTCGGATGGCGACAGGACGGGGATCGGGCAGGGTGGATTCGCCATGTCACTCTCGCAGAGGATTTCCATGTCCAGCGCCGACAGCCATGCCATTCCCGCAGCGGCGGCCACGCCCGCCAGCCTGCGGCTGGGCCTTGCAGCCGCCTTGCTGCTCGGCGGCTGCGCGGTCGGACCCGACTTCACCTCGCCCGAGCTGCCGGCCGCAGCGACCGGCAATGCCTACACGCCCACGCCGGTGGTGCAAGAGACCGTGTCGGCGCCAGGCATCGGGGGCGCCGCGCAGCGCCTGCTGACGGGACAGGATATTCCAGCGCAGTGGTGGTCGCTGTTCCATTCCGACGCGCTGGACCAGTTGATCCGTGCGGCGCTTGCGCAAAGCCCGAATCTCACAGCTGCGCGGGCTGCATTGCGCCAGGCCCAGGAAACGCTCAATGCGCAGACCGGCGCGCTGAAATACCCGAACGTCGGGCTGCAGCTGGGCGCGCAGCGGGAACGCGCGAACACCTACACGAGCGCCGGTGTGGCCGACTTCAACCTGTACAACGCGTCGGTCAATGTAAGCTACACGCTGGACCTGTTCGGCGGCAACCGGCGAGCGCTCGAAGGCCTGGCGGCCGCCGTCGACTACCAGCGCTTCCAGGTCGAGGCGAGCTATCTGGCGCTGACCTCCAACCTGGTCACCACGGCGATCCGCGAGGCCTCGCTGCGCGCGCAACTGCAGGCCACGCGCGAGGTGCTGGCGCTGCAGGAAAAGCAGCTCTCGGTGGTGAACGTGCAGTTCAACGCCGGCGCCGTGGCGCGCTCAGCGGTACTGACGCAGCGCACCCAGGTCACGCAGACGCGCGCGACCGTCCCGCCGCTAGAAAAAGCGCTGGCACAGACGCGGCACCAGCTCTCGGTCTATGCCGGCAAGCCGCCGAGCGAACTGGGCCTGCCCGAATTCGAGCTCGACTCGCTGCAGCTGCCGCAGGAATTGCCGCTCAGCCTGCCGTCCTCACTGGTGCGCCAGCGCCCCGACATCCGCGCCAGCGAGGCGCTGCTGCACGAAGCCAGCGCGCAGATCGGTGTGGCGACCGCGGCGCAATACCCGCAACTCAACCTGAGCGCAAGCTACGGCACGGGCGCCTTCAAGACCAGCCAGCTCTTCACGGCGGCCTCCACGCTCTGGAGCCTGGCCGCGGGACTGACCCAGCCCATCTTCAACGGCGGCGCGCTGAGCGCCAAGAAGCGGGCGGCCGTGGCGGCCTACGACCAGGCCCAGGCGCAATACCAGGCAACGGTGCTGGGCGCCTTCCAGAACGTGGCCGATGCGCTGCGCGCGATCGAGTCCGATGCCCAGGCGCTGAGCACCCAGGCACAGGCAGAAGCGCTGGCGCGCGAAGCGCTGGCGTTGACGAACGAGCAGTACAAGCTGGGTGCGGTCAGCTACCTGCAACTGCTCGATGCCCAGCGCACCTACCAGCAAACCCGGATCGGCCTGGTGCAGGCCCAGGCGGCGCGCTACGCCGACACGGCCGCACTGTTCCAGGCGCTGGGCGGCGGCTGGTGGAACGCGCCGGCCCTGGCCGACACCTCGCAACCTGGCACGGCGGCCGTCACGCAGCGCCCAACCCTCGCGCCGGTGCGCTGATGGAGCAAGCAAGCCAATAACGGAACAGGGGATCTCATGACCAAGCGAATGCTCATCATGATCGGGGGGGTGCTGGTGCTGGTGGCCGTGCTGGCGCTCGGCTTTTTCCTGCACATCCGCAGCCTCATCGCCAGTTCGCCCAAGCCGGGGCCACAGACCGTTTCGGCCATCAAGGCCCAAACGCTCGAATGGCAGCCCCAGATCACCTCCGTCGGCACGCTGGTCGCGGTGCGCGGCGTCGACGTGACGACCGAGATCGCAGGCCTGGTGCGCAGCCTGCATTTCAAGTCGGGTCAGGATGTGAAGGCCGGAGATCTGCTGGTGCAGCTCAACGCCGACTCCGACCTTGCCCAGCTCAATTCGTTGCAGGCCGCGGCCGAGCTGTCGGCCGTCACGCTCAAGCGTGATCAGGCGCAGCTCGCGGGCCAGGCCATCAGCCAGGCCCAGGTCGACAACGACCTGGCCGATCTCAAGAGCCGCCGCGCGCTGGTGGCCCAGCAGCAAGCACTCGTGGCCAAAAAAACCATACGCGCACCGTTCTCGGGACGGCTCGGCATCACCACGGTCAATCCTGGCCAGTACCTGAACCCGGGCGACGCCATCGTCACGCTGCAGACCATAGACCCGATCTACGCCAACTTCTCGGCTCCGCAAAAGCAGATCGCCGGACTCTCCGCGGGCCAGGCGGTGAACGTGGCGACCGACGCATTCGCCAATGAAATGTTCGCCGGCAAGATCACCGCCATCAACCCCAAAGTCGACCCGAGCACACGCAACGTGCTGCTCCAGGCCACGATCGCCAACCCGCAGCGCCGGCTGCTGCCCGGAATGTTCGCGCGCGCCAGCGTCGACGTCGGCGAGAAGCAGCGCCACCTCACGCTGCCGCAGACCGCGATCACCTACAACCCCTACGGCGCGACCGTGTTCATATTGAAGCCGGCCGAGGCCCAGCCCGCGCCGGGCGGCAAGGACCAGAAGAATGCCAAGCCCGCCGCCCCGCCCGCAGGCTCGCTGGTGGCGCAGCAGGTGTTCGTGACCACCGGCGAGACGCGCGGCGACCAGGTCGCCATCCTGACAGGCATAGAGGAAGGCCAGGAGGTCGTCACCAGCGGCCAGCTCAAGCTCAAGAACGGCACGCCGGTCGTGGTCGACAACAAGGTGCAGCCGGCCAACAGCGCCAACCCCAGCCCCCAGGAACGGTGAAGGCCCGACCATGAAATTCACCGACATCTTCATTCGCCGGCCGGTACTGGCCATGGTGGTCAGCCTGCTGCTGGTGGTGCTGGGACTGCGCTCGCTCTTTGGCCTGCCGGTCAACCAATTCCCGAGAACGCAGAATGCGGTGGTCACGATCTCCACCACCTACTACGGCGCCGACGCGCAGACCGTGGCCGGCTTCATCACCCAGCCGCTGGAATCGGCGATCGCCCAGGCCCAGGGCATAGACTATCTGGCATCGTCGAGCGCCAGCGGGGTCTCGGTCATCACCGCCACGCTGCGCCTGAACTACGACGGCAACCGCGCGCTGACCGAGATCAGCAGCCAGGTCAACTCGGTCAAGAACCAGCTGCCCGCGCAGGCGCAGACCCCCGTGCTGACGGTCGCCACCGGCCAGACCACCGACGCGATGTACATGGGCTTCTACAGCGACACGCTGCCGACCAACAACGTCACCGACTTCCTGTCGCGCGCGGTCAAACCCAAGCTCGACTCCATCCAGGGCGTGCAGACCGCCGAACTGCTCGGCGCGCGCCTGTTTGCGCTGCGCGCCTGGCTCGATGCCGGCAAGCTCGCCGCGCACGGCGTCACCGCTGCCGACGTGAGCCAGGCACTGGCCGCCAACAACTTCCTGGCCGCACTGGGCGCGACCAAGGGCCAGATGGTGACGGTGCCGCTCACCGCCGGCACCGACCTGCATTCGGTGGACGAATTCAAGAAGCTCGCGGTCAAGCAAAACGGCGATGCGATCGTGCGGCTCGAGGACGTTGCCACCGTCACGCTGGGCTCCGAGAACTACGACTTCAACGTGGCATTCAGCGGCGTGCGCTCGGTCTTCATCGGCATCAAGGTCGCTCCCGAGGCCAACATCCTCGACGTGGCCAAGCGCGTGCGCGAGGCGTTCCCGGACATCCGCTCCCAGCTGCCCACCGGCCTGGTCGGCGAGATCGTCTACGACTCGACCGATTTCATCAACACCTCGATCTTCGAAGTGGTGAAGACGCTGGTCGAGGCGCTGGCGATCGTCACGGTGGTGATCTTCCTGTTCCTAGGCAGCCTGCGCGCCGTGGTGGTACCGGTGATCGCCATGCCCCTGTCGCTGATCGGCACCTTCTTCATGATGCTGATGCTGGGCTACTCGATCAACCTGCTGACCCTGCTCGCCCTGGTGCTGGCCATCGGGCTGGTGGTGGACGATGCGATCATCGTGGTCGAAAACGTGGACCGCCACATGAAGGAGGAAGGCCGGCCACCGCTGGAGGCGGCGCTGCTGGCGGCGCGCGAGCTCGGCAGCCCCATCCTGGCGATGACGGTGGTGCTGATCGCGGTGTATGTGCCTATAGGCTTTCAGGGGGGACTGACCGGCGCGCTGTTCACCGAATTCGCGTTCACACTGGCCTCGGCGGTGGCGGTGTCGGGCGTGGTTGCGCTGACGCTGTCGCCCATGATGTGCTCGCGCTTCTTCAGGCCCTCGCAGGACACCGGCCGCTTGGCACAGGCCATAGACCGGATTTTCGAGAAGGTGCGCCACAGCTACCAGCGCCTGCTGCACAGCCTGCTCGTGACCTACCCGGTGCTGATCGTGATGGCCTTCATCCTGTTTTGCCTGCTGGGCGTGATGTTCAAGATGTCCAAGTCCGAACTGGCGCCCGAGGAGGACCAGGGCCTGGTTCTGGCCCAGATCGTCGGCCCGCCCACGGCCACCGCCGACCAGATGCAGACCTATGCCGAGCAGGCCTTCAAGGTCGGGAAATCCATCCCCGAATACAAACAGATGTTCCAGATCACCGGTGTGCCGACGGTGAATCAGGGCATAGGCGGCGTGCTGCTGAAAACCTGGGACCAGCGCAAGCGCAGCGCCCATCAGATCCAGCAGGACCTGCAGGCGCAGTGGAACCAGATCGCCGGCGCGCGTGTGGCGGCGTTCCAGTTCCCGGCGTTGCCGGGGTCATCCGGCCTGCCGGTGCAGTTCGTCGTCACCACCACCGAGCCGTTCGAAAACCTCAACTCGGTGGTGCAGCAGGTGCTGGACAAGGCACGGGCGTCGAACATGTTCTACTTCGTCGACACCGACCTCAAGATCGACAAGCCACAGGCCACCGTGGTGGTCGATCGCGACAAGATCGCCGCGTTGGGCATGACGCAGCAGGACGTGGGCGCCGCCCTCGGCGCGGCGCTGGGCGGCGGCTATGTCAACTACTTCTCCATCGCCGGCCGCTCCTACAAGGTGATTCCGCAGGTGCTGCAGGTGGACCGGCTCAACCCGGCGGAAGTGCTCAATTTCTACATCCGCACGCCCAGCGGCGGCGTGATCCCGGCGAACACCGTGGCCAGCATCCGCTACGAGGTGGTTCCCGAGTCCATCACACGCTTCCAGCAGCTCAACTCGGCCACGATTTCGGGCGTGTCGGGCGCGTCGCAGGGCGATGTGCTGGAGTTCATGCGCAACACCGTGAAGGAGGTGGCCCCGAGCGGGTACACCGTCGACTACGCAGGCCAGTCGCGCCAGTTCATGCAGGAATCGGGCGGCTTTCTGGTGACGATGATGTTCGCGGTGATCATCGTGTTCCTGGCGCTGGCGGCACAGTTCGAGAGCTTCCGCGATCCCACCGTGATCCTGGTGTCGGTGCCGCTGGCGCTGTTCGGCGCGCTGATCTTCATCTTCCTCGGCTTTGCGTCGCTGAACATCTACACCGAGGTCGGGCTGGTGACCCTGATGGGTCTGATCAGCAAGCACGGCATCCTGATCGTCGAGGTCGCCAACCAGGCGCGCAAGCGCGGCCTGGGCAAGCTCGAGGCCATCCAGGAAGCCACGTCGCTGCGCCTACGGCCCATCCTGATGACGACCGCCGCCATGGTGTTCGGCGTGGTGCCGCTGGTGATCGCCTCGGGCGCCGGTGCGGCCGGCCGCCAGGCGATGGGCCTGGTCATTTTCACGGGCCTGTCGATAGGCACCTTGTTCACCCTGTTCGTGGTGCCGGCCATGTACATGCTGCTGGCCAGCGAGCACGCCGAGCCAGCGGCGCCAGCTGCCGCGCCCCTTAGCGGCCCTGAATCCATTTAGGCAATCCGCCCTGCCGCAATCACCCTGCTGGATAGCAGGATTGCGGCAGGGGTAGAATCAATCACCGGGCCCAAGTTTTTTGAGGTCCGGTTTTTTTTGCCCGCTGCCAGCCAGTGCTGCAAAAAACCGGTCTCCAAGCCAAGCGCCTATCCTCGAAAATTGAGGCGGGTGAGATTCCCGCCGTGACCTTTCCGGAGCTTGGAACCATGGAAATCTTCGACTACGACAACATTCTTTTGCTGCCCCGCAAGTGCCGCGTGGAAAGCCGCTCGGAATGTGACACCAGCGTGCAGCTGGGCAACCGCAGCTTCAAGCTGCCGGTCGTTCCTGCCAACATGAAAACGGTGGTGGACGAGAAGATCTGTACCTATCTTGCGCAAAACGGCTTCTTCTATGTGATGCACCGTTTCGACATCGACAACGTGGCTTTCACCAAGGAGATGCAGTCCAAGGGACTGTACGCCTCGATCTCGCTGGGCGTGAAGAAGCCTGACTACGAAATCGTGGACCGCTTTGTGGCCGATGGCATCTGCCCCGAATACATCACCATCGACATCGCGCACGGCCATGCCGACAGCGTGAAGAACATGATCGAGTATCTGAAGGCCAAGATCCCCGCGGCCTTTGTGATCGCCGGCAACGTGGGCACGCCCGAAGCCGTGATCGATCTGGAAAACTGGGGCGCCGACGCGACCAAGGTCGGCATCGGCCCGGGCAAGGTCTGCATCACCAAGCTCAAGACCGGCTTCGGCACGGGCGGCTGGCAGCTGTCGGCGCTCAAGTGGTGCGCGCGCGTGGCCACCAAGCCCATCATTGCCGACGGGGGCATACGCAGCCATGGCGACATCGCCAAGAGCGTGCGCTTCGGCGCCACCATGGTGATGATAGGTTCGCTGTTCGCGGGCCACGAGGAATCGCCGGGCCAGACCGTGGAAGTGGACGGCCAGCTGTACAAGGAGTACTACGGCTCGGCCTCGGACTTCAACAAGGGCGAATACAAGCATGTGGAAGGCAAGCGCATCCTCGAACCCGTCAAGGGCACACTGGCCGAGACCCTGACCGAGATGCAGCAGGACGTGCAGTCCTCCATCAGCTACTCGGGCGGCAAGAAGCTCATGGACATCCGCAAGGTCAACTACGTGATCCTGGGCGGCGACAACCAGGGCGAACATCTGCTGATGTAAGCCGCCAGGCGCTCTCACCGGCGCGCAGGTGAACCTCCAAAAAAAAGCATCAAGGGCAGCTTAGGCTGCCCTTGTTGTGTCCGGCTCCGGTTCGCTCCACTTCAGGCACAACTGATCTGTGCCGCGGCCTGCGATTGCGGCCGTCGACAGGCTTTAGCATGTGTGCATGCATACAAGAATCCAAGGAGCAAGGCAATGAGCACTGGTTTGAAAATCGCGGTTCTGGGCACCGGCATGATGGGCCTGCCCATGGCGCGCCGCCTGGCCCGGGCCGGCCATGAGGTCCACGCCTGGAACCGCACGCGCGCCAAGGCCGAACCCCTGGCCGCCGACGGCGTCAGCATTCACGACCAGGCCGCCGACGCGGTGCGCGGCGTAGACTTTGCGGTCAGCCTGCTCGAGAACGGCGCCATCGTCGGAGAGGTGCTGTTCAGCCTCGGCGTGGCCGAAGCCATGCCCAAGGGCTCGCTGTTCATAGACATGGCCTCGATCCAGCCGCGTGAGGCGCGCGAGCATGCGGACCGGCTGCTGGCGCTGGGCGTGCAGCATCTGGACGCTCCCGTCTCGGGCGGCACGCTGGGCGCCGAGGCCGGCACCCTGGCCATCATGGCCGGCGGCGAGGCTGCCGACTTCGCGCGTGCCCTGCCCTTGTTCGCGGCCCTGGGCCGCGCCACCCATGTGGGACCGCATGGCACGGGCCAGCTGACCAAGCTCGCCAACCAGATGATCGTGGGCATCACCATAGGCGCCGTGGCCGAGGCCCTGCTGCTGGCCGAGCGCGGCGGTGCCGACCCGGCCAAGGTGCGCGAAGCCATCTCGGGCGGCTTTGCCGACAGCCGCATCCTGCAGGTGCATGGCCAGCGCATGGTGGAGCATGATTTTGCGCCGCGCGGCCGCATGACGGTGCAGCTCAAGGACATGCGCAATGCCATGGCGACCGCCGCGGAAATCGGCTTTGAGGCCCCCATCACCGCCCTGCTGGAGCGGCTCTATGCCGACGGGGTCGGGCATGGGCTGGGAGACCTGGATCAGGCCGGCCTGTTCGTGGAACTGCAGCGCCGCAACACATAGAACTGAAAAAATCCCGTGTTTTCCTGCGAGGCATTCAGAAATGACGCATAATTGCGGTCTCGCTTGCAGCGCATGCGTGGTGTGGGGCTCTTAGCTCAGCTGGTAGAGCAGCGGACTCTTAATCCGTTGGTCGAGTGTTCGAATCACTCAGGGCCCACCAAAAAATTTCTTCGCTCCGATTGCTTCGGATCGATCCTCCGGTTTACTCCGGCGGGCTCTTAGCTCAGTTGGTAGAGCAGCGGACTCTTAATCCGTTGGTCGAGTGTTCGAATCACTCAGGGCCCACCAAATTCCAAGCCAAAGCTCTAGCATGAGCTTTGGCTTTTTTCATGGCCTGCGCCCAAGCCACAGAACGCGGACCGCCTTCACCCCACGGGCTCACGCAGGCCGCGCCATGCCGCTACAGTATGTGACTGCGCCCCTGCGAACGCGCGGCACATCCATCTATGCAAAACGACCTCTCCACGTTCTGGCGCGGCCCGCGCTGGACCCTGGCCGTACTTCTGGCCATTCTGGGCATGCTGGGCCCGTTCTCGGTAGACACTTATATTCCCGCGTTTGCGGGGATTGCCGCGGCGCTGGGCGCAACCCCGGTCGAGATGCAGCAGACCCTGTCGGCCTATCTGTTCGGCTATGCCTTCATGAATCTGTTCCATGGCGCGCTGGCCGACAGCTTCGGCCGCCGTCCGGTGATTCTCTGGGGGCTGGTGATGTTCACCCTGGCCTCGGCGGGCTGCGCGCTGTCGCAGAACATCACCCAGCTGGTGCTGTTTCGCACGCTGCAAGGCCTGTCCACGGGGGCCGGCATCGTGGTCTCGCGCGCCATAGTGCGCGACATCTTCCCGCCCTCCCAGGCCCAGAGCCTGATGGCGCAGATCACCATCTTCTTCGGCATCGCCCCGGTCATCGCCCCCATGATGGGCGGCTGGCTGTTCGTGCACCTGGGCTGGCAGGCGGTATTCTGGTCTCTGACCATGGTGGGCGTGCTGCTGTGGGCCATCAATCTGCGCTTTCTGCCCGAATCCCTGCCGCCCGCCAAGCGCCAGCCGTTTCACTTCGGGCCGCTGATGCGCGGCTACGGCACGCTGCTCAGCGATCCGCGCTTTCTGCTGCTGGCCCTGGCCAGCGGCGTGCCTTTCAACGGCATGTTCCTCTATCTGCTGTCGGCGCCCGCGTTTCTCGGCGATCTGCTGCATCTGGAGCCCACACAGTTTTTCTGGTTCTTCCTCGCCACCATAGGCGGCATCATGGCCGGCAGCTGGACCAGCGGACGCCTGGCCGGGCGCATCCCGCCCAAGCGTCAGATCCGCCACGGCTTTCTCATCATGTGCGTGACCTCCATCCTCAATCTGGCGGCCAATATACTCTGGACCCCCCATGTGAGCTGGGCGCTGATTCCCATCAGCCTGTTCTCCTATGGCTGGGCGCTGATGGTGCCCGTGGTGACGCTGCTGGTGCTGGACATTCACCCCGAGTGGCGCGGCCTCGCCTCCTCCTTGCAGGCCGTGGTGGGCTCGATTGCCAACGGCCTGGTGGCCGGCGTGATCGCCCCTCTGGTCATGCACTCCGGCGTGCTGCTGGCCACGGGCTCGCTGCTGCTAATGCTGATCGGCCTAGTGGCATGGATTTATCTGCATCACCACTGGCCCGAAATCGGGCGCCATGCGTCGGAGCAATGAAATAAACAGAGCTGCCGGTGCTTGATGCACAAGGCTTTCAGCCCAGAACATGGCTGAAAGCATTCAATATCAGGCGCCAGCCACTCCTCTTTTAATACAGCAGACGCAAAAAAGCCGGCTTCTGGAGCTGGCTTTTTCATGTCCAGGGCCGAAGCCCTAAGCAGCGATCAACGCTCGTCGCGATGTGGTACGCGAGGCTTGCGCACAAAGCTGCGCTCTCCGCCACACTCGAACGCTGCTGAAAGCATCCAATATCAGGCGCCAGCTGCTCTTCTTTTAAAAGCAGCAGACGCAAAAAAGCCGGCCTCTGGAGCCGGCTTTTTCATGCCTAGGGCCGAAGCCCTAAGCGGTGCGATCAACGCTCGTCGCGGCGCGGCGCACGGGGCTTGCGCTCGAAGCTGCGCTCGCCGCCACGCTCGCCATGGGGCTGGTAGGGCTTGCCGGCCGTCTTGCCAAAGGCAGGACGACGGTCGCCGCCGCCAAAGCCGCGTGCTTCACCGCCGCGGAAGCCGCCTTCACGGCCACCTTCGCGCGCGCCGTGGCCGGCATCGCGGCCGCCGAAGCTCTTGCGTGCGAAATCGCCGCCTTCACGACGCGGAGCGCCAAAGCCACCGCGATCGCCGCCGAAGCCGCCACGTTCGCCGCCGCGATCATTGCCACGGTCAAAGCTGCGCTCGCCGCGGTTGTCGTCGCGACGCTCG
>JAFAIY010000162.1 GCA_019236485.1 Comamonas sp.
AGGCCGTCTACGGCTACAACGTCAAGCTGATCGACGATGCCACGGGCGAGGAGCTGACCGGCGCCCAGCAGAAGGGCGTGCTGGCCATAGAAGGCCCGCTGCCGCCGGGCTGCATGCAGACCGTGTGGCGCGACGACAACCGCTTCGTCAACACCTACTGGAAGAGCATTCCGGGCCGTTTGATCTACAGCACCTTCGACTGGGGCATTCGCGACGAGGACGGCTACTACTTCATCCTCGGCCGCACCGACGATGTGATCAACGTGGCCGGCCACCGCCTGGGCACGCGCGAGATCGAGGAGAGCATCTCGGCCCATGCGCAGATTGCCGAGGTGGCTGTGGTCGGGGTGGCCGATCATCTCAAGGGCCAGGCGGCCCTGGCTTTTGCTGTGGTGCGCGATGCCTCCCTGGTGGCCGACGAGGCGGCTTGCAAGGCGCTGGAGGCCGATGTGATGAAGCTGGTCGATGCGCGCCTGGGCGCCGTGGCCCGCCCGTCGCGCGTGCTGTTCGTCGCGGCCCTTCCCAAGACGCGCAGCGGCAAGCTGCTGCGCCGTGCGCTGCAGGCCGTGGCCGAGGGCCGCGATCCCGGCGATCTGAGCACCATGGAGGACCCGGCCGTGCTGGCCCAGGTGCAAACCCGGCTCTGAGTTTCGTCAGCAAATGCAAGGCCCGCGGCCGCAAGGCGCGGGCCTTGTTGTTTGCGGCCTAAAATCGCCCGATTACGCTGCGTCGGCCCAGGCCGAGCGCTGCGGGATCGAAAAGCTAAGAGAAAGACCCGTCGTGCAAGTTGCATCATCCATTTTCAAGGCCTATGACATTCGCGGCATCGTGCCGTCCACGCTGACCGAAGAGGTCGCACGCGGCATAGGCCGCGCTTTCGGCATGGCGGCCCTGGCGGCCGGCGAGAGCACTGTGGCCGTGGGCCGCGACGGTCGGCTGTCCGGCCCGTCGCTGTCGGCGGCGCTGATGCAGGGCCTGACCGAGGTGGGCGTGGATGTAATCGATATCGGCATGGCCACCACACCCATGCTGTACTTTGCGGCCGCGACGCTGTGCACCAGCGGCATCCAGGTCACGGGCAGCCACAATCCCAAGGATTACAACGGCTTCAAGATGGTGCTGGGCGGCCGCGCCATTTACGGTGACGAGATTCAGGCCCTGCGCCAGCGCATGGAGGCGGACGACTGGAGCATCAGCGGCGCAGGCAAGATCCGCCAGGCCGATGTGCTGGCCGATTACACGGCGCGCATCGTGGGCGATGTGAAGCTCGCGCGTCCCATGAAGATCGTCGTGGACTGCGGCAACGGCGTGGCCGGCGCCTCGGCGCCCGCCATCTTCCGCCAGCTGGGCTGCGAGGTGATAGAGCTGTTCTCCGAGGTCGACGGCGATTTTCCCAACCACCATCCCGACCCCAGCAAGCCCGAAAACCTGCGCGATGTGATCCGGGCCCTGCAGACCACCGATGCCGAACTGGGCCTGGCCTTCGACGGCGACGGCGACCGCCTGGGCATAGTGACCAAGGACGGCCAGACCATCTTCCCCGACCGCCAGATGATGCTGTTCGCCAGGGACGTGCTGTCGCGCGTGCCCGGCGGCTCCATCGTCTTTGACGTTAAGTGCACGCAGCGCCTGGCGCCCGAGATCGAGGCCGCGGGTGGCAAGGCCGTGATGTACAAGACCGGGCATTCGCTGGTCAAGGCGCGCATGAAGGAGCTGGGTGCTCCTCTGGGTGGCGAGATGAGCGGCCATATCTTCTTCAAGGAGCGCTGGTACGGCTTTGACGACGGCACTTATGCGGGCTGCCGCCTGCTGGAGATAGTGGGTCGCGAGGCCGACCCCAGCGCCGTGCTCAACGCCTTGCCGACCAGCTTTTCCACGCCCGAGCTCAACGTGAGCTGCGCCGAGGGCGAGCCCCACCGCCTGGCGGCCGAGCTGCAGGCACTGGCCGCGACCGAATTTGCGGCACCGGCCCAAGTCAGCACCATAGACGGCCTGCGCGTGGACTGGGCCGATGGCTTCGGCCTGATCCGCGCCAGCAACACCACGCCGGTGCTGGTGCTGCGCTTTGAAGGCCATAGCCAGGAAGCGCTGCAGCGCATTGAAGCTCAGATGCTGGCCCTGCTCAAGCGCGTCAAGCCCGATGCCCAGCTGGGCCATGCAGCTCACTGAAACCGACGAGCCGACTTCACCGCGATATTCACCGCAATATGGCCAGGCGCGTTCCACTGAGTCTTGCCCGCGCGCTCTATAGCGTGCTGGCCTGGGCGGCCCAGCCGCTGCTGCGCCGCAAGCTGCGGCGCCGTGCCCAGGCCGAGCCCGGCTACGGCCAGGCCGTTGCCGAGCGTTTCGGCCGCTACACGCCGCCCGAGCTGGGACAGGACGGGCGCGGGCAATGGATCTGGATCCACTCCGTGTCCCTGGGCGAGACCAGGGCCGCGGCCATTCTGATCCGGGCCCTGCGCGAGATCCTGCCCGGCATGCGCCTGCTGCTGACCCACAGCACGGCCACGGGTCGCGAGGAGGGGGCCAGGCTGCTGGAGGCAGAGGGCGCCAACGGCGATCTGCAGGTCTGGCTGCCCTGGGACACTCTGGCCGCCACGCGCAGCTTTATCGCGCAGTTTCGCCCGGCCGTGGGCGTGCTGATGGAAACCGAGATCTGGCCGAATCTGATCGCGGGCTGCGCCAATGCCGGTATTCCCCTGGCGCTGGCGAATGCGCGCCTCAACGAAAAATCCGAGGCCGGAGCCCTGCGCATGGCGCCGATTGCGCGGCCTGCCTACGGCGCGCTGGCTGCGGTCTGGGCCCAGACCGAGGATGACGCACGGCGCCTGCGCCATGTGGGCGCGCGGGTGGATGGGGTGCTCGGCAATCTCAAATTCGATGTTCGGCCCGATGAGGCGCAGCTGGCCCGCGCGGCCGGCTGGCGGCTGAAGCTGGCCAAGCCTGTGCTGCTGCTGGCCAGCAGCCGTGAGGGCGAGGAGGCGCTGCTGCTGGAGCGGCTCAAGGAGCTGGGGGCGGCGGCGCATGCTGTGCAGTGGCTGATCGTGCCGCGCCATCCCCAGCGCTTTGACGCCGTGGCGCAGCTGATTGTCGAAGCGGGTTTCACGCTTTCGCGGCGCAGTCAATGGACAGAGGAACAGGCCGAGAACCAGGCCGATATCTGGCTCGGCGATTCGCTGGGCGAGATGCCTTTGTACTACGGCCTCGCGGCCGCCGCTCTCATGGGCGGCAGCTTCGCGCCCCTGGGCGGACAGAACCTGATCGAGGCC
>JAFAIY010000017.1 GCA_019236485.1 Comamonas sp.
TTGTTGTCGTTCGCGCCTCGGTTCCCAATGTCTGCTGCCGACATAAGCGGTCGTTCCCTGACGCCAGATCCTGTGCGTCAACGCTACAAGGCTGAGTCCCCCGCCAGCGGTCGTTCGCGTCGACCAGCAAACGACCCTGAGCTGCCATCCAGCCAAAAGCGCCGAAGCCGCCATTCCGTTCGACCTCCCCCTGCCTAATGTCTCGTGGATGCTGCAAACCGTACTATTTCACGAACATGCGCATCTGTTGCACATAGGCCTGTTCATTCCGCAGGCTATAGTGTTTGTAACGCATTCGCTTATGGGGGCCTGATCCAGCAACCGTGTTGTGCGCGACACAGAGGGACAGCAGGCTTCATGGCTGATTTAGTACTGTATACATGCTGCATATGTGCCGCACAGCTAGGCTGCAAGCCCCTTGCGGCGCTTTTTTCGTGCTAATTTAGACCGCAAGCGCCAGATATGACCTGCGGATTGGTACGGTCTACATTACGTTATGCCTCTTAATCTACTTTCCGAGCGCATTCGCAACTGGCTTCACCGGCGCCGGCTGGGGCGGTATGTGCTACGTCGCGCGACTGAGCGCGACTTAGACTTCATCATGGAGGAAGTCATTGATGGTACGAAACAAGGACACTACGCGGAGTCGCTACTTGATCCAGTTCAGACCCGTGGGTTTAGAGAACAATTAGTAAATGTCATTCGCCATGCCGCAATGCTTCGAAGAACGGAGCGTGGTCCCGAACAAATTAGAGCTTGGCTCTGGGTCTATGGCCGCAACGGCGACGACCAAGTTGGTTATCTTCTCTTGTCAGAGAAGCTTCCCGGAAGCATTGCTACCGACATTGAACTCTACAAGGTGGGCGTTAGGAAGGAGCGTAGAAAAGACGGACATGGAAGAAGAATTGTCCAGTTGTTCGTTACATTTTCATCGCCGACTGTGAACCTCTATGCCAGGTGCTTTCCTCCGTCCGAAACCATGTTCAAAATGCTAAAGGAGGTTGGTTTTTCACACATCAACACCATGCGGTTTGGCACCAGGGAGCTTGAGCTATGCGCCCGCGAGGCATAACACTACATTCGAGCGGATCTGCGCGAAAAGTCGCGCAGATCGCTCAGTTTCGACATTAGGCGGGTTGTCGTGCGTTCAGTTCCGGAATGGTCGATTCAACTGGCGTGGGCAATCTCTGGCATCTTTGCCACAGGGGCTTTTTGGTACTTCCTCTCGTTAAAGGAATATGCCAACACAGGATGGGCAAGTGCTGGCGCCGTGCTGTTTGCCGCCCTAGCCATAGCGCTCCATCGCGCCAAGGATAAGGCGTCGTCAGAGTCATCTGAGGATGAATTTACCAGGCGCTACGCCGATGAGCCCTCTCATATTCGATTTATCAAGGCTCTGCCGAAGTTGAAGCGCGTGGTGTATGAGAATGCTCACGAAGGCTGGGACACCGGCGTCACCGCCGAAATGCGGCAAGCTAGTTACGATGTTGTGGACTTCCTAGAGTACTCCTGGATCCGCCTCGCGGAGTTCTATCCTCCCGGCCACTTCGGACTGCGAGGCCCTCGCGCCTACATCCGACAATTTATTCGTGATCGCTTTCAGTTTCACTGGTCCAAGCATGAGCCGGAAGGGCCGGGTACCGGCGGCACAATCGTTGGCGTACTCGTTGGCGGAGACGTGATCGATGATCTCGAGAAGATGATCAGTGACACAGTCCGTGCGGTTCTCACGCATCAAGAAGGCTTCGACTTTGATCAATGGCGGCAAAAATGGGAAGGTGAAGAGCGATAGGACGGGGACGCCGTCTAAAACGTTGAGTGTCTGCTTCTTGATCCCACCAGCGGCGGCTAATGGCCGAACGCGGACATTGCCATGTCCATAAGTTAAGCCACTGCAACTGTTTGCCCGGAGCGCCAGGATGTCGTCGGGCCTGCTTGGCGCGGTTGGCTAGATGGCGTGCCCACTTTCCCAGCGTTACGGTCTTCAGGCGCTCAAACATGAATCCGCAAGCTACCGGAGCCAAGGCCGAGCTGCGGCGCACATCAGTCGCCCCAAAAGTGCTCACCTGACTTTTGAGCGGTAGCCGGGTGTACAACCCGGGTTCCTTCGATTGATGTCCAGTTCAACATTTCTCTGGAATCTAAGCCGTCGTTTCTGAGAACTGATGGTCTCGTTATTTCCGAACTCCACGTGAGCTTGGTTCTGAGGTTTAGTCCTCGCCATCACGCGGGTAGCCTGCGTCTGCCCAGCGCTGCGCAGATGCACGGGTGAGGCTATGGTCCGGCCGGACTCGTACCTTGGCCAGCTGGCTGCCGTCTGCTGCGGCGGCGGTGAGAGTCGCAGTGGGGTTCTCCTCATCGGGCTCAATATCGAGAGCCACCGTTACGCGCAATCCGCGAACTTCGATCTGGATGGCTTTGTGCAACAGCGCTGCCTGGTGCTGCTCATGCCGACGTATAACTTCACTGGCAGTCTTCACCAGCGTGTTGAAGGCCGACACGTCAAGTGGCTTAGGATTCTTCTTGTCGCGCCCCATGGTCCATGGGCCGACCAGAGCTGGTTCCGCTTGACCGTCTTGGGTCATTGACACTGCCCAGCCATCGTCGTCTTCATTCTTGATGACGCGGGCTTCCCAGCCCCTGTGATGCCAAAGGCGGTCTTCGAAGATTGAGACGTCTTCTGGTTCGAGTTCTACTGACATGTTTGGACTATTTTTTTGGTGCTATCAAGTCCAGAGTCTACTGTTTCTTTATACAGTTTCATGAGACTGGGTCTATCCCAAGGTCAGGCGTCTTGGGCTACGCATGCCCTGATCAGGTAGACGCAGGGCTCTCATCTATGAGCGCTGGGCAAGACCTATCCTTGTCGAAAGCAGCGGCTGCACTCGACTGTGAATTCAACCCATTGCCGTCATTCGAGTCCCAAAGACCTGTGTCCAGTGCCCCATCAAGCCGGCAGATGTGAACTGCCCGGTCACGGCTGTGTGGCACCAACTCGGCTCACTCCCGGGATGGGGGTGCCATACTGCACAAGCGCTTCCGAAGCGCCAACCTTGCTTTCTGGAAAATGCCGGCGGGTCCATCCTGTGGACCCACGCCAACCAGATTCCTCAGTCTTTGTGATTAGCAATATAGGCAGAAACATGCAGGTCATCGTGCGAGAGTTTGTAGAGACCGATCGGGAGGCGCTGCGTCAGTTATTTGTTGTCTCGCGCGATGCCGCTTTCTCGTGGGCGACCGTTGGCACCCATAAGCTTGAAGACTTTGACGTGAGCACCGCAGGTGAGAGGATTCTGGTAGCAGAGCATTCATGCCATCCCATCGGCTTTGCGTCTGTATGGCAGGATGACAGCTTCTTACACAATCTATTTGTTCACCCTCGGCATCAGGGGTTAGGTGTAGGAACGCTGTTATTGGCTGGCTGCGACAAATACTTTTCCAGCGCACCTACACTCAAATGTCTCAAAGCTAATGAGCGTGCCAAGCAGTTCTATCAGTCTCAGGGCTGGAGCGTACGTAGCGAGGCAGACGGTCCGGAAGGCTCGTATCTCCTTATGGAGAGGGCCGGTCCTGACAATTCATACAAGCCACCTGCTTCGCGGGTCGGCTTAATTCAGGCGTTGAGCGACTGCTTTCTCTTGTGCTCATCGGCTTCTCTTGGCCGAAAGCAGCGGCAGAACTCGATCCACAGCAGCCAATCTCCTAAATGCCCTCAATGTCTGCTTGCGGAACCAAGCTCTGACTTGAGATGCGTTTCAGATGTGCGAGCGCATGTCTAAATCGGGTGACTAGGGAGCCAATTGCTCCCGCAAGGTTGCCAATATTTCCTCAGACAGCGCCGGGTTGCCCGCTGCCGTGGCGCGAGCGAGGACCAAGGCACCGACCATGCTGCTGAGGGTCACGATAGTCTGAGTGCGCTTGGCCACATCATCACCTTGGAGCACGCTCATAAAGCGCTGGATGTTGCGTTCCACCCCCTGTGCAAAAACCTCCGACATTTCAGGCCCCGCTCTTGCAGCATCTGCTGCCAATGCCGCAGCCGGGCAGCCCTCTCCGGGGTGATCGCGGTGGGTCGCAGAAAGATAGCCATGCACCAGCGCACGGAGTCTGGTTGCAGGTGCGCCATCTGCCTCTGAAGACTCCAATCCGTCTAGCGGCGTGATCGTCCACTCGAATGCGCGCAGGCATGCCTCGCGTGCGAGCGCATCCTTGGACTCGAAGTGTCGGTACAGCCCGCCATGCGTCAACCCTGCATCGCGGGTGATCTCGGCCACACCCACGCCATCCAGGCCTTTTTCCCGATAAAGGCGCGCAGCGGCATCCACGATTCCTTCGCGATTCTCAGCGGCCTGTGCTTTGCTCACTTTCATAGCTTAGATGATACTCATCATCAAAACTCATTTATGATGACGACCATCATCAATAAAGTGACACTCAACTCTTCGCAGGAGATGGGTTTAACAGCGGAAGGTGCAGCATGGATCGTCGGGTAGTCATCACCGGCTTGGGCTTGGTGTCTCCTCTTGGGTGCAATGTGGAACTGGCCTGGCAACGCCTGCTGGCCGGCCAGTCCGGGGTACGCGCCTTGAATGCCGGTGTGGCTGAAGGCACAGGCGTCTCCATCGCGGGATGGGTGCCAGGCCAGGACGAGGATCCGCAAGCCGGGTGGAGCGCCGAAGCCGTCATTTCGGCGAAGGAGCTACGCCGCATGGACCGCTTCATCGCATTTGCATTGGGCGCAGCAGACCAGGCTCTGGCCCACGCACAGTGGAGCCATCCAAGCGTCGAGCAGCAGGAGCGCGCGGCAACCATCATCGGCTCCGGCGTAGGCGGCTTCAGCACCATCGCAGAAGCCGTACGCACGACGGATGGCAAAGGGCCGCAGCGCCTCTCGCCGTTTACCGTACCGGCTTTCCTGGCCAATCTGGCTGCGGGTCAGGTGTCGATCCGGCACCAGCTCAAGGGTCCGCTGGGGGCTCCGGTGACAGCTTGCGCCGCCAGCATCCAGGCCATTGGCGATGCGGCACGTTTGATTCGCAATGACGAAGCGGACATGGCGCTTTGCGGTGGTAGCGAAGCCACCATTGACCGGGTTGCGCTAGGCAGCTTTGCCGCGGCAAAAGCCGTGACGACCTGCTGCGACGGCGATCCCGCAAAGGCTTCCCGACCCTTTGACCAGGCCCGGGACGGCTTTGTCATGGCCGAAGGTGCGGGCCTGCTGGTGCTGGAGGCACTGGATCATGCATTGGCACGTGGTGCCCAGCCACTGGCCGAGGTCGTGGGCTACGGCACCTCTGCCGATGCCTACCATGTCACCTCCGGGCCGGAGGATGGATCTGGCGCCGCACGCTCGATGCGCGCCGCGTTGCGCCAGGCACAGTTGCAAGCTCGTGATATTCAACACCTGAATGCTCATGCGACCTCCACTCTCGTAGGCGACCGAGGCGAGCTGGCAGCCATTCGCCAAGTGTTTGGCACAGACTCTGGCCCTTCCATCACGGCCACCAAATCCGCCCTGGGTCACATGCTGGGAGCTGCTGGCGGGGCTGCTGCGATCTTCACCGTACTGGCCTTGCGTGACCAGATTGCACCACCTGTGCTCAATCTGGAACATCCGGACCCATTGGCGGACGGCCTGGACCTGATCGCCGGGAGTGCGCGTACTCATGCAATTGAGCACGCCATGCTCAACGGATTTGGTTTCGGCGGAGTCAATGCGTCGCTGGTTCTGAAGCGATTTACCGCCTGAGCCATAGCTTCACCAGGAGGCCTAAATAGGTGCGTCACACCTGCGGCTCCTAAGCAGTCGGTCAGACTTTTAACCTGAACGACTGCTAATGACGGCGGATAGCAGCGACTACACACGACCTATTGCCGCTGTTCGAGTTTCGATGACCAATGTCTGCTATGCAGTGCTTACCGGCTGGTGCTCGCATGCAAGCTGGCCGGATGCGTGGAAAGAGGCGTTTGCATAAAACCCGATAAAGCACACCAGCGTCTAGAAAGCTTAGCCGGCCGTTCAGCATCTCACCGCTGAACGCACGGTTTTCTATCCGCGTGGAATCCAGCGCACGTCATTCAGTGCGGTACAGGCTGCCGAAGCCATCCCCTTGCGCTGGCGTGCCGTCGGTGCAGCCAGGCATTGGCAGGCCCTGTCCCCATCCGGCTGCCAAGACCTGCACGTCATGCATCGGATTGGACGCCTTGGCACGCTCGTTGCGGATGCGGCAGGTTTCAGGATCAGTGGCGAACAGCCCACGTGCGAAGACCCGGCCCTGTTCCGCCAGCCTTGTGGTTTTCGGGGTGCGGATTCTCGCAAACGCCTGGAAGACGTCGTCCAAGCCGCCGCTTGCGCCATCCAGGCACCGGGCCAAATGCCACGCATCTTCCAACGCCTGGCAAGCACCTTGCCCCGATGTCGGCAAAGGCGCGTGTGCAGCATCACCAACCAGCAGCACGTTCGCCCGGCTCCATGTGTGCAGTGGCTCCAGGTCATGCACCGCAATCAGCCGGATGGCATTCGCGGGTGTGGCCCGGATGATATGCACGACCGGTTCAGGCCATCCCGCGAACAGGTCCTCCACCTCCTTGCGCATATCTGCGGTCGGTATGGCCTCAGATAGGGGCCGTACCTGCGCTGCGGCCCAATACACCAGTTGGGGTCGAATCGCCACGCAACCAAAGCGCTCGCCCGCCCCCCAGAAATCCTGAATCGCAATATCGTCCACCAGCGCATGCTGCCCCTGCGCCACGCCGATCCAGTTCACGAAGCCCTGATAGACAGGTGTGTTGTCACCCGCGACAAATTTGCGCGCCACCGAATCCATGCGACCGTCGGCGCCAATGAGCAGATCCGGGCGGGTGCTCGCACCGTTCTCGAAATGGGCCACAGCCCTGCCATTGGCATCCAGCTCAATGGCCACCGCCCGGTGTCCGAACTCCACCGGTATCCCGGCCCGGGCTACATGATCTAGCAACACCTCCTGCAAGTGCCTGCGTAGCACCGTGTAGGTGGGGTATCCCATCGTCCGGTCCAGCAAGGCGATATCGAGGCCTCCCAATGCATTGCCCGCGGCATCCTGGCGGCGCATTGTCAGTGGTCGACCGCCAATGGCCGCTATGTCTTGCAACAGCCCCAGTTCTTCCAGCACAAAGCTGGCATTGGGCCACAGCGTCACGCCGGCCCCCATGGTTGCCGGCGCCGCTCGGCGCTCATAGACCCGAGGGTTGTAACCCTGCTTGCGCAATGCCAGTGCCACGCTCAGGCCCGCGATGCCGCCACCAAGTATTCCAATTTCCACGCTGAAGCTCTCCTGTTCATACGGTGCCCGGTGCACGGTCCACCGCGTCACATCGGGCAAAAGGGCATCTTAAATTTCGCCATTACAGAGAACTAGCATGCAAAATTAGGACGTTTTCATACCTCAAACGGGATAATCAATGCGCGATGCACTTGATCTGAATACTGTCCGTGTCTATGCGGCAGTTGTTGATGAGCAGAGCTTTGCTGGCGCATCGCGTCTATTGGCCATGCCTTCGTCCAATGTCAGCCGCCACGTCGCGTCACTGGAGCGCAGACTCGGCACACGCCTGCTGGAGCGAAGCACCCGCCACCTGCGTATGACGGAAGCCGGTCGACTGCTCTATGAACGCGCCAAGCCCTTGCTCGACACCCTGCTCTCCACGGAGGAGGAGCTTGGCGCGGTGCAGCGTGAACTGCGCGGTCCTTTGAAGATGTGCATGCCTGGCGAGGCACCAAGGCTGCTGGCCCCCATCCTCGCCGAATTCTGTAGCCTTCATCCGGGGATCGAGCTCGAATGCGATACCCGGATGACCGGGCTGGAAGTGCTTCGAGAAGACGTCGACCTTTCCATCGTCTTCCACCGGGGCCATCAGGAGGACAGTGCTTTCATCACCCGCGAACTCGCCACACTGCCCAGCATCGTGGTTGCCGCCCCCTCCTTGCTGGCCAGGACCGGTATGCCACGCCATGTGCGTGAACTGAAATCTCTGCCCTGCATCACCACCCTCAGTGCGCTGAAGGGCCAACCCTGGCAGTTTCAGGACGCCGCGGGAGAAATCGTCAAGGTGCCGGTCCGCAGCCGCTACCGCGTCAACAGCGGAGAGCTGGCCGTGGCAGGCGCACGGCAAGGCATCGGCTTCGCGATTGTGGCGGCCTATCCCTGTCAGGAAGACCTTGCAACGGGTCGATTGCAGGAAGTG
>JAFAIY010000241.1 GCA_019236485.1 Comamonas sp.
TACCAGGCATCGAGCTGGTCCTGCAGATAGATGACCTTGGGCTTGCCGTCGGCGCTGTGCTTGTCGTTCATGCCATGGTCGGCCGTGAGCACAATGGTGGCGCCCAGGGCGTCGAGCTGCGCCAGGTATTTGTCCATCATCGCGTAGAAGGCGTTGGCGGCTTCGCTGCCCGGCGCGGCCTTGTGCTGCACATAGTCGGTGGTGGACAGATACATCAGGTCGGGGCGGCGCGTTTCCATGAGCTTCACGCCGGCGGCGAACACGAACTCGGACAGCTCGGCGCTGTACACCGAGGGCACGGGCATGCCCACAAGCTCGAGCACGCCGGTGATGCCGTGCTCTTCCTGGGTCACCTGGTCGGCCTTCTCGGACGAGAAGCAGATGCCCTGCATGCGGTTGCCCAGCAGCTTGCGCAGCTTGTCCTTGGCGGTGACCACGGCCACCTTGGCGCCCGCATCGGCGAAGGCGGCCAGCACGGTGCCAGCACGCAGGTATTTGGGGTCGTTCATCATCACTTCCTCGCCCAGATCGCGGTCGAAGAAATAGTTGCCGCAGATGCCGTGCACGGCCGGCGGCGCGCCGGTGACGATGGACAGATTGTTCGGGTTGGTGAACGAGGGCACCACGCAGTCGGCCAGCAGATCCGCCCCCTGGGCCCGCATGCGCGCCAGATAGGGTGCCACGCCGGCCGCAACGGCGGCGTCGAGATAGGCCGGCTCGCACCCGTCCACACACACGACCACCACGGGTCGCTGCATCCAACGGTAACTGCGGCTGTTCACTTCGATGGTTTCAGGTGTCGTCATCTCAGACTTCCTTGGTTGGTGAAGAGGTAGTGGCCCCGGGGACCTCGGCCGGTGCGGCCTCGCCGCGGCCCAGGGCCTTGTGCATGCGCGCGCGGCTGTCGGCCACATGCCGGCGCAGGGCCTGGCCCGCATATTCGGGATCGCGCGAAGCGATGGCATCGACGATTTCGCGGTGCTCGTCGGCCGACACGCGCAGGCCGCCGCCGCCGGCCAGGGCACGCAGGCGGAACAGCGACAGCTCCTTGATCAGGCGCTGGTAGGTTTCGGTGAGCTTGGTGCTGCCCGCCGTGTCGAGCAGGATGTCGTGGAACTGCAGATTGAGCTGTGCGTACTGCTCCAGCTCCTGAGCCTGGGCGGCCTCGCGCATGGCTTCGATCATGGCTTTGAGGCGCTCTATGCCGTCCACCGTGATGGCCCTGGCCACGCGCCGGCCGATGATTTCCTCCAGCGCTTCGCGCAGCTCGTAGATCTCGTCGGCCTCCTCGAAGGAGATCTCGCGCACGAACATGCCGCGGTTCTTCTCGGTACGCACCAGGCCGGCTTCCTCCAGCGCGCGCAGCGCCTCGCGGATCGGCCCGCGGCTGGTGTTGAAGCGCTGCGCCAGCTCGCTCTCGTTAATACGGCTGCCCACGGGCAGCTCGCCGGTCATGATCAGGCGCTCGATCTCCTCCTGCACGAGCATGGGGAGCGAGCTCGATTGCAGAAACGCGAGGGCGGAGGCAGGTTTGTTCGTGTCCATGGATTGCATTGTTCTGCGCTGATTGCAAACTGTCAACAGTTTTCTATTGACAGTCTTCAATCTGCAATCTACATTGCATTTCACCGACGTCCCACGACCGCCGGTGCCGGCCGCAAGAGCCTCTTACAACAGGAAAAGGAGACAAGACAATGAGCAAGACCACAGGCACCAGCCGCATCACCCTGACCCTGTGCACCGCGGTGCTGGGCATGGCCGCGGGCGTGGCCCAGGCCCAGCCGCGCACGCCGCTGCTGGTCTATACGGCGCTGGAAACGGACTCCATGAAGGCCTACAAGACGGCTTTCGAGAAGGCCAATCCCGACATCGAGATCAAGTGGGTGCGCGATTCCACGGGCATCATCACGGCCAAGCTCATGGCCGAGAAGGCCAATCCCCAGGCCGATGTGGTCGCAGGCGTGGCCGCCAGCAGCCTGGCGCTGCTGCAGCAGGAGGGCATGCTCCAGCCCTATGAGCCCAAGGGCTTCGACAAGCTCACGCCCACGTATTCGGACAGCAAGCGCCCGCCGGCCTGGGTGGGCATGGACGTCTGGGCCGCGGCCATCTGCTTCAACACCGTGGAAGCCAAAAAGCGCGGCCTGCCCAAGCCCGAGAGCTGGAAGGACCTGGCCAAGCCCATCTACAAGGGCGCCATCGTCATGCCGCACCCGGCCTCCAGCGGCACGGGCTTTCTCGATGTCTCCGCCTGGCTGCAGATGTGGGGCGAGCCCGAGGGTTGGAAATACATGGACGCGCTGCACGAGAACATCGCCCAGTACCAGCACTCGGGCTCCAAGCCCTGCAAGGCGGCCGGCGCCGGCGAGTTCCCGATCGGCATCTCGTTCGAGTTCCGCGCCTATCAGGTGCTCAAGTCGGGCGCTCCCGTGGAGCTGGTCTTCCCCAAGGAAGGGCTGGGCTGGGATATCGAGGCCACGGCCGTGATGAAGGCAACCAAGAAGCCGGAGCAGGCCAAGCGCCTGGCCGACTGGTTCGCGAGCAAGGAGGCCAACGAGGTCACCTCCAACTGGTGGGCCGTGGTCGCCTATCCGGGCGTGGCCCAAAAGCTCAAGGGCATACCCGACAACTATGAGCAGCTGCTGGCCAAGAACGATCTGAACTGGGCCGCCAAGAACCGCGAGCGCATCCTGACCGAGTGGAGCAAGCGCTACGAAGGCAAGGCCGAGGCCAAGTAGACCGGCACCGCCGCCATCCATCGCCCCGCGGCCATGGTGCTGCGGGGGCCCTTCCACCCACGATGAGCCCCACCATGGATATGACCGCCGCCAAACTGATCGCCGAGGCCATGAGCGCCCCTCCCGCGCTCGAGATCTCGGGCCTCCACAAGAACTTCGAGAACTTCAGCGCGCTGCGCGATGTGCACCTGACCGTGCACCCCGGCGAAATGCTGTGCTTCCTCGGCCCCTCGGGCTGCGGCAAGACCACGCTGCTGCGCGTCATCGCGGGCCTGGAGACACAGACCTCGGGCTCCATCGTGCAGAACGGCCGCGACATCTCCTGGCTGCCGGCCGACAAGCGCGACTACGGCATCGTGTTCCAGTCCTATGCGCTGTTCCCCAATCTGAGCATTGCCGACAACGTGGGCTACGGCCTGGCCAACAGCCGCATGCGCAAGCCCGAGATCAAGGCCCGGGTCGCCGAGCTGCTGGCCCTGGTCGGCTTGCCCACCTCGGGCGACAAATATCCCAGCCAGCTCTCGGGCGGCCAGCAGCAGCGCGTGGCGCTGGCGCGCGCCCTGGCCACCAATCCCGGCCTGCTGCTGCTCGACGAGCCGCTGTCGGCACTGGACGCCACGGTGCGCGTGCGGCTGCGCGCCGAGATCCGCCGGCTGCAGAAGCAGGTTGGCATCACCACCATCATGGTCACGCACGACCAGGAAGAGGCCCTGTCCATGGCCGACCGCATCGTGGTCATGAACCATGGCGTGATCGAGCAGGTGGGCACGCCCATGGACATCTACGAGCGGCCCGCCACGCCTTTCGTCGCCGACTTCGTGGGCAAGGTCAATGTGCTGCGCGGCCGGGCACTGGGCGGCAAGCGCTTTCGCGTCGGCGAGCTGGAGCTGGAGTGCGAGGCCTGCAACAGCCACTTCGAGCCCGGCCAGGAGGTCAGCCTCTATCTGCGTCCCGAGGACCGCGTGGCCGAAAACCTGCAGCCCGACACGCCGCACCGCCTGAACGCGCTGGTCACCAAGGTGGAGTTCCTGGGCGGACTGTGCATTGCCGAGGTCACCTCCGACGCGCTGCACGGCCAGAGCCTGGGCCTGCATTTCTCGCTGAACCAGATGCACGACCTGGACATACGCGAGGGCAACCGTCTCGACATCGCGCTGCGCGCCCAGCGCATCCGTGTCTTCGAACCAAAGGCCACAGCATGAACAGCAGCACCGCCGGCCCCTTCGCGCCCCCCCGCCCCCTGGCCGCCGCGCCGCGCCTGTCATGGAGCCGCGACGCCCTGGTCGCGCGCGCCATGCTGCTCGCGGTGATGGCGCTGCTGCTCACCTTTCTGATAGCACCGCTGTTTTCCATCCTCGTCAACGCGGTGCTGGACAAGGAGGGCCGCTTCGTCGGCCTGGCCCATTTCGTCACCTATTTCCACACCCCCAGCCTGCTGCGCGCGGCCTGGAACTCGGTGCTGGTGGCCGGCTCCGTGGTGCTGATCTCGGTGCCCACGGCCTTCATCTGCGCCTATGCGCTCACGCGCAGCTGCCTGCCCACGCCCTTCAAGGCCACGGTGCGGCTGA
>JAFAIY010000247.1 GCA_019236485.1 Comamonas sp.
AAGCGCGGCGGGGGATGGTGGAACCTTCCCCCAGGAGGGCAAACGGAGTGCGCAGGCCCGCCAGGGCCGGAGGCGTGAGAGGCGGCCAGGGGCCGCCGTGGATCGTTACCCGAATGGGCCAAGACACGCGAGCGGGGCTTGGTGGCGCAGCCATAGAGCCCGGCCCGCAGCGCAGCGAAGGGACACGCCCTAAGCTGCTTTCCTTTCAGTTCTTGACGCAAAGCGTGACCTATTACTCGCTGCTGCAGCGCACGAAATGAACTAAGCACCTTTCAACCATATCTGGGTCGTCGGCAAATACACTCCCGAAAATAGCGGCATCTACGTCGCCTTCGACGGACTCCATGATCTGGTCGCGCATCTCCATGCAGTCGAAGAGACGAAGCCGGTCGCGGGAGCGCAATGCTGTCAATCGAATTTCCTCATGCCAGTCCTCTTCCATCTGATGGTCGGTATCAATTGGGGCACCGCACAATTCTTGAAAATCTTTCCGCATCAAGTCGTGCAGTTGGTCGATGGTGCGATCCTTGCGTAGTGCACGCTGCAGGAGCCTTTCCAGCTCGGCTTTCAAGTTCGGGCTCATGTTCATGAATTGCTTTCCTTGATTGGTTTCAGTCGTCTTCGGCGTCGGGGCGATCAAGGAGGATCTCGATCAGCTCTTGGTCGTCATCAAAGTGGCCTTCCTCCCCGAAGTCGAATTCATCCTCCAGGAGAGCGCACACGTTGATTGCGGCTTGGCGGGTATCACCCTTCGCCGCTTTGATAGCGGCCTCAATCTGGAGCCGTAGTGTTTGCTCTTGATCTGCCATGGTCGTGCTTTCCTTGGTCAACGCCCCAACGTCAGGTAGTCGATTTGCTCCGTACCATCTTCCTGAGTCAGAACGGCAACAAGCCCAGGCTTCTTTTTGTAGTCGTAAGCAGCAATATTTCGCATAAAGCTCACTTTTCCAGAGGCGTCCGCATATGCGTACATAGTCTGGCGCTTCTCCTGCGGGGCACCTTCATAGACCAACTCTGTGACAAGGCGGGCTTGATAGTTTGCCCTTTTGGCTTGGTATGTCAGCACTACATTGGTGCCAGAAAATCCAAGAAGGGCCATCTTGGTACTTGCAACAGGATGATTTTCACCCTGCGGATTTGTCACTTTCGCAGCGACTGGATCATCGTTCGCAAGTGCGATGGACAGCGGCCCTTTCCAGATTTGCACCCCAATGACGAGCACCATAGGCAGCAAGCATGCTGCTGGAATCAATGCCGATTTCTTGAAGGCTCCCATATGCTTTCCTTTTACTTCTTGGAGAGGGCATCTTTAATCCCAGGCTCTACGATGACGTAGACCAGGAGCAGAAATTGAAGGGCCAGGCCGGCTGCAGAAATCTTGCTGAAAATCGTCATCGTGCTTTCCTCTCTTTACGCGAGGCCCAGGCGCTTGCCTGCCAGGTGGAAGACAGTCGTGCCGACGAAGACGGCAACAATCGCTGGGATGATGCCCCAGGCGTAGCCAACTAATCCCGCGATCACGAACGTGACTACTACATCAGCCAACGACAGCCAGAAGCGGCGCGAGGCTTTGATTTGATCCGGTGTCATGTGGTTTTCCTCGGTTATGCGTTGATCGCGGTTGCAATGTCGAAGCCATAAAAGAGTTTGAAAATCTCAGCCTCGGCGCCGAATGCCTTGCAGCCCTCGGCTACCGCAGCCAGTGTTTCGTAGTGCTTGCCGCCGCCGACATTGAAACGGCCAAGAGCCAAGCGATGGCTAGACACAAACCAAGCATCGCCCAGCTTCATCAGCGTGTACTCGGTGCCACGCGCCACGGCAGTGATGTATTTTTTCCCGTCAACGATTGTGATTTGAGCCACTGCCTTTACGGCTGTCTTGGTGGTTGCTGCCATGGCGATTTTCCTTTCGGAGTGCTAACTAATTTGATGGCTCTATTATAGGGTACTTGTACCCTTATTTGATCGGGATTCGTATCTATTTCCAAGTATTTTCCCTATGTAATTCGCATGGATGAATGAATTGCAAAGAGCGGCCGTGACAGGCTCTTTTCGATCATCGCCCCGCGCCGATCCTCAACATCAAGGAAAGCGTGCCATTCATGGCAGTGCTCTCCAGTGCAAGACGAAATCAGCGTGCGGCGATCATCCCGACCAGGCGGGCGGGATCTGTCACCACAGGAAGGGGAGGGAATGGCTGGTGACGCGGAGCAGCTGGCCAGGCCGCGGGCCTGTCACCAACATGGACATGGTGACGGGCGAATCCAGCTCGATGGATCTGCCTGTCACCAGGCTGGCCGGCGAAGGCGGCCCGTGCAGGCTGGCGGGGCTTGGTGGCACAGCCATAGAGCCCGGCCCGTAGCGCAGCGAAGGGACACGCCCTAAGCCGCTTTCCTTTCAAAGTTCCTGGGCATATCGCTTTTGTTTGCCAAAGAATGTACGCAAGTACCGCTCCATCTTCGGCCGCGACGCGGGCCAATGCTGTTCCCACTCACCTATGCGGCCGGGCAAGTCTTGATCGCAGCAGTCCGGGTGCAGACCGTTGAGGAATGCCCGACCAGAGGCCGTCAGTGCCACCCCATCCACCAGTCCGGCCGAGCGCAGTCCCGTGAGAATTGCGAGCCTTGAAGCCGGTGAACCCATGCCGCAGGCCGTGTAGCGGCCGGTGCCCTGCCAATTTTCCATGGCATGTATCAGCGCCCCATCGCTGCGAGCCGGCGGCCAATCTCGCAGGGCGTACAGCAGTTGCAGGCTGTACTTGCTCACTAGGTAGTCGCGGCTCAGGCCGCCGACCTGGCGCAACGCTTGACCGAACAAGGCCAATGCGTTGATGTTGTAGTTAAAGTCGAAGAATCGGCGCGCAATGCCCGCATTGCGCATCGACTCGAACCAATCATCGCTTGTCGCGCCTGCGGCATCGGGGGCGCTGCTGATACTGCGTTCATCCAGGGCACGGAGGCGTAACGCGGGCCAGCTCGCGCGGGCCGAGGCATCACCCAAGCACTCCGACAGCAGCACATGAAACGCCACAGCTCCAGCCGGATCGGGATCGGCCGCGAAGCAAATTGACGATGCACCGCGCAGCAGCTCTACAGGATCAAGAGCGCATCGGTGCGCTTCATCGCCTTGGATTTCAAATGCCGGGGATTGCTCCTGATGCCGAACCTTCCATGTCGGTTCACCGACAAAGGGGAAGTCGGCCATGCTCAAGCCTCGCGGATAGCGGAACTCGTATAGGCCGAGGTAAAGGGTGGTAATTGCATAGACCTTGCCGGGCCACCTGCTGGATAGATGAGGGGCCAGCTTGCGCAGGGTGGACAGCTTTTCGACAACGAACACGGTGTGTTCTTTCATGATCCGTACTCCATAGAGGAAGGTTGAATTGCACGGCTTGGCCGTGGACTAAACGCACTATATCAAGCGCCTCAGTGCTGGTGACGATCATCCTGGCCAGATGGGCGGGAAGACGCTGCCACACGCTGCTGTATCGCTTTCAAGGCCGGCTCATATTCTGGCCAGTCCTTTTCGACCACAACGCACTCCAGATCAGGCTTTCCAGCTGCTGCGCGAGCCGCGTCAACTTTCGCGCAAATAGCATTGAGCTGGTCAAGCTCTTGATCTGTGAGCCCTGCTGCCACCATGTCAGAGCACTTCCAAACAAAATAGCGCGGTTCTAGTGTGAATTCAGCGATCTGTTCGGCCGGGATGCCGCGCCACGGGGCATCTTGAATGTCGGAGGAAAAGAATCCATCACGACGCCATTTGCCACCACTCCAAATGCTGATGGCCGCGCCTTCGTCGAAGTCGCGCAGATATGACCCTTCAAGTTCGGGCTTTACATCGCCGGCTTGCCAGCCGGACAGCAGGCTTTCATCGCCTGCAAAGTCCTCTGGAATGGGCTTGATAACTGACATAGTTAATCCCTTCTCGTCTGTATTGAAAATTGTGCTGGAGCCTTGGCCAGCCCATGCGGGCCGGTGCTTCCCTTACTACTTCTTTGGAGGAATCAGGCACAAGGCCCCGAAAATAGATGACACGCCCCCGAGGATCGCAAGCCCGTAGACCCAAGGACGAGCCATCGACGCGAACGTCTCAAAACCATTGTCGAGCGGGTGATGGATGTGGTCGATCAAACCAATCACTCCTAACGCGATACAGAGTGCGCCAAAAGCGAATAGAAACAGAGACATCATCCACGCCAGCCGTATTTCGGCATGCGTTGGCTTGTGGCCGAAAACTTCCAAGTCTTTGGTGATTGAGCCGGTTGTGTTGGACTTGTCCGTGGTCATGTCCTTGCCTTCCTGGTAGTTATCGAACAAGTACCTTTTTGCACTTAATTTTGCGTGGGCCAGAGTTGCTTGCAGCCAGGCCGCATGCACCGGCAAGTATCCGGCACCTCAATTGCATCAATTGCCTTATCGGTCTGCGACACCATCTGCGCACCGCAGGCCGGGGTCACACCATCGCTGCGCAACACATGCCAGCGCTTCGGGCCTGGCGCGGCCTGGATAGTGACGATCTGTTTTGTTTCCGCCGTGGTCACGCTCAAGGCTTCGTAGTGAGCGGCACTACTGGCCATCGCGCCCATGGTGTTCATCATCTTTGCGATGCCCCCTCTCTTGGCGCCACGCATGGCACGCTGACGGGAATAGAAGGCCATGCGCTTGGCATACCGGCCCTTGGATTGGTTCTTGGTCACGATTTCTTTCCTTCAATCTTCTATATTTGCCAGTGCATCGGCGGGATCGGTGTTGGTAAGCATGAGCTGGGCCGCGCACGCGCCTTCCCAGGCTTCCACTTCATGCGGGTGCGTTGCTTGGTCAAAGCGGTAGCCTTCTCGCGCCGTGTAGCCACGGATTGCGTAGAGCTTCCGAGCCAGCTCGTTCGTTTGGTCAACGATTTGCTTTTCAGTACGCATGGTTTTGGTGTTTATTCGGCGGAGGCTAGGAAGTTGCTATCGCATCTGCAAGAGCTGCAAACGCTTCTCGGATTTGCTGCACAGAAGTTTTGCCCCATTCGGAGCGGTCGCTAGCTCCCGCCCAACCATCGCTATAAAAACCTACCGGATGCGTTGGCATTGATTCGCAAGCCTTGATTACCGTGCCGCGTGTCTCTGCCGTGAACAGCACCAACATGCCGGAATTACGATCTTTGCGAACGCATGGGAACTTGATTGCTTGCGCCATGGCGGCTTCCCTTTACTGCTGTATTGCGATGGCTCTATTATAGGGTACTTGTACCCTTTAATAATCGGGATTCGCATCTTTTACTAAGTATTTTCCCTATGGCCTGTATGCTTGTTGAAATTTTTCTCGGCGTGAGCCAAGAGGTCATCTTTCAGGGGTCGGAATTTAGGGGAGTCCGGGCGCACCAGGAATGCCTTAAAAGTGTTGATGGAATAGGCGGCCGGCCCCAATCCGATGTTGAAAATAGCCAGGGCTGCGGCCTGGCTCAATCCGCTGGCTTCCACCAGCTCGCGCAAGCGCTCATTGCTGGTTTTCACGGGTTTAGTGGTGGCGTTCATTGCTCGATTTCTCCGGGTTCATGTACCCCGATTGTAGAGCCATTTAAAATGAACAAAGCCCAGCCACTCCGAAACAGAATGAGCTGAGCTTGTTGGGTAGCCGGGTACGCTGCGGGCTTAGTCCTCGTTCGGCATGCCGATTGTGATAACCGGCGCGCAGGTATCGCCTGGGCCGATGTGCATCGCCAGCGCCACGCGGCGCGGCTTGTTGCCTCGGCCCTCCACCGGCACGCGGTACAACTCGAACAAGCGCCGCGGCTGGTCGCCACGGGCGCGGGCAGCAAGGCGGGCCATATAAACCACATCCCACAAGCGGCCCGCCTCGTCCTGGTGCGTTGCTTTGCGCTTGTCGGTTTCGGCCGTCCATTCGACGCAATCGGCCCAGGCTGCGCGAGTGATGGCGACGGGAACCGTAAAGCCGGCCTCGCGGGCCGTCTCGGTAACGTCGATCAGCAAGCCGTCTGCGATGGCCTCGGCGCGGGTGTAGCTATGCACCACGTCGGCGGAGTCGAACAGGGCGTTTTCGTTGGTCATGGTGGCGTTCCTTAGCGGGTGTGGTGGACGTTGCAGGCGATGCCCTCGCGGCGGCAATAGGCCACGATGTCGGCACGCTCAGCGAGGCGGTCTTTACCGTCCTGGATGTTGAAAAGCAGGTGATCCATTTCCGCCCTCACGGCCTGGGGAAGCCAGCGCAGGGCGTAGCGGCCGTTGTCGCGGATCAGTCGGCGGGCTTGGTGATATTCGGTGCGGGTCATAGCGTTTTCTCCAGTGCAAGACAAAATCAGCGTGCGAGGCGGCGGGTCGCTTCTTCCAGTCGCTCGGACAGCTCGGCATCGGTGATGCTCGCGGCCGTCACCAACCCGCCCCCGAACTTCGCGTAACCCAAGACGGACAGCGAACCGTCTGCCAGTCGGCCCCGATAGTCCTTATGGGTTGCCTGCCATACCTTCTTAAAGTCTGCTTGGCGTTGCTCGGTGGTGCGGGTCATGGTGTGTTCTCCAGTGCAAGACGAAATCAGCGTGCGGCAGTCAGACGATGTAGGCGGGCAAGGCGGCATCGGGGTTGATCGGCCCGGCCAGCAGCTCGCCGCTGCGGTCGTCGTAAATCTCGATCCAGTAGCCCCCATGCCAGTAGGCGCGGGCGAGCTCGCGCGCCTGCTTGCGGCTCTCGGCGATGCTGTAGTCGTGAAGGTTTCCGCGTTCGTAGCCCGTGCGTTCCTCCGGGTTCGACGTGCTCGCCTCCACACGAAGCCGGGGCATCTCGGCCACCGGCTTGACGCTGTAGCCGCAATCGCAGGACGTGCGGGATTCGTCGGCCACCCCACGCCAGCCCTGGACGGCATACCCGATCCCCACAGGGGCCACGCCCCCGCAGCTCTTGCATACATACCCGGTCTGCTTTTGGCTGTTTTCAAGCCCTGCTCTGCTAGATGCTTGAGCCGGGAAGTTTTGAGATTGAATTTGTTGGTGAGCCATGTCGTATTTCTCCTTAAGGTGTTGAACCTTGCTCCGCTGAGTGCCTTTCGCCGTAATGCCCGTGGGGAGTCCGGCCCATAAGGGCAG
>JAFAIY010000036.1 GCA_019236485.1 Comamonas sp.
CCTGGCCCAGCGCTGCATATCGTCGCGCGTCAGGTGCAGATCGTGGCGCACCTTGTGCGCGATGTCTTCCGGCAGATGGGCCCGCACCCAGGTGCGGACTTCTTCGCGGAAAGCCTGTTCTTCGGGGGTAAATGCCAAATCCATGCGCTTGTCTCCTAAAGATGGCTGGATTTGTAGCACGCACGTTCTTTTTCCATCTGTCCAGGGCGTGACAGATGGCGCGCATTGGGTAAAAACACCGATGCCGACGGCCCCCGGGTCGCCGCCGCCGTGCAACGGGGCGCCGCATCTATGCGCGGCGGGCAAAGCCTATTCGGCGGAGGCGGTGGGCGCGGCAGGCTCCACGCCCAGCGCTTCGCACAGTTGCTGCATGGTGGCGCGCAGCTGGGCGACCTCGGCTTCCAGTGCATCCACGCGCTGCTGCAGTGCCGATGCATTGCCGCCGGTGCCGGCGCTGCTGGCCGCGGCCTGCAGTGCGTTTACGTCCACAGGGCCGCAGAGCAGATGGGCCCAGCGCTGCTCGCGCGCACCCGGGGCGCGCGGCAGCTGCACCACCAGCGGGCCGCCTTTTTCCTCGCTGCGCTCGCGCAGTTCGTCGAGAAAGGCCTCGACCGAGGAAATGTCGGCAAAGCGGTGCCAGCGCTCGGAGTTGATGCGCAGCTCGCCCGCGGTCTGCGGGCCGCGCAGCATCAGCAGGGCCAGCAGCACGGCCGACTGCTCGGGCACGCCTATGCCGCGCGGGAAGTTGTGTTCCCAGCGCGTGGAGCGTGTGCTGCTGATCTGCACCGACAGCGTCTTCAGGCGCAGGCTGTCCAGCGCTTCCTGGGCCTCGGCTTCCGTCACCTCCATCACCGGATCGCGGCTGGACTTCTGGTTGCAGCCCGTGACCAGGCTGTTGAGCGTGAGCGGATAGCTGTCGGGCACGGTGCGGGCTTTTTCCATCAGCGTGGCCAGAACGCGGGCCTCGACGGCGCTCAAAGGGGTGTTGCGTGGATCAAAAGGCATGGGGTCTCCTGAAAAGTCTTAGGACGGCGCACAGGAACTGGTACCAACCCCCAAGGGTTAGCCCGGCAATGCGACAATCGCCGCCCATGAAAAACATCGTGATCCTGATCTCGGGCGGCGGCTCGAACATGGCCGCCATTGTGCGTGCATCCCAGCAGCAGAACTGGGCAAAGCAGTACAACGCCAGGGTTGCTGCCGTGGTGAGCAACAAGGCCGAGGCCCAGGGTCTGGTGTTCGCGCGCGACAACGGCATCGCCACCGAGGTGCTGGATCACAAGCAGTACGACAGCCGCGAGGCCTTCGATGCCCAACTGATGCAGGTCATAGACCGCCATGCGCCGGATCTGGTGGTGCTGGCCGGCTTCATGCGCATTCTCACGCCGGGCTTTGTGTCTCACTACGAGGGCCGGCTGATCAATATCCATCCCTCGCTGTTGCCCGCATTCACGGGCCTGCACACGCACCAGCGCGCCATAGCTGCGGGCTGCAGGTTTGCAGGCGCCACCGTGCACCGCGTGACGGCCGAGCTGGATGTGGGGCCGATCCTGGAGCAGGCCGTGGTGCCGGTGCTGCCCGGCGACACGGCCGAGCTGCTGGCCGCGCGCGTGCTGGTGCAGGAACACATCATCTATCCGCGCGCCGTGCTCGAGCTGGTCAAGGGCTGAATCAGCCCTTGATAGCTGGCGGCGCTGTGTCGGAAAGCGTCGGAGCCGGTTTTCAAGCGGATTTCTGCGGGTCGGCGGGCAGGCGGCGAAAGCGCGGCCGTTCCACGCCGTCTATGACCACGGTTTCGTTGAACATGGCCGCGGGCCGCACCCACAGGCCGTGTTCGCCGTAAAGCGCGCGGTACAGCGTCATGGGCTCCAGCGTCTCGCTGTGGCGCACGGTGGCTATCACCTCATAGCGCATGCCTTTGTAATGCTCGTAGAGGCCGGGTTCGGTGGTGATGAGGGGCGGAAGATCGTGATCGGACATGGTTCTCTGAAAAAATGAGCGGCCTGCGCTGAAGGCGCAAGGGTCGGAGTCGGTTTTTACTCTGAATCCGCGGCCGCACTAAGCGGCCGAGAGTTCGGGCGCAAGCCAGGGCCAGGGCGAGAGTGGGACAATCGCGGCCATGCATCCCAAACAGCTACTCGACGCCTGCGCCGAACTGGTCAAGCGCACCCTGACATTTGAACATCCGGCCGATGCCGTGGTGTCTCGTTTTTTCCGTGAAAACCGCTATCTGGGCCCGCGTGAGCGTGCCACCCTGGCCGAAACCACTTACACCGTGCTGCGCAAGAAGCTGCGGTTCGAAGCGCTGGCCCATTCGGGCAGCGGCGCACGCGAGCGCCGCCTGGCCATCCTGGGCTTTGCGGAAGTGCTGCGCGATCAGGCCAGGAAGGAAGGCAAGGTCAGGAACAAGGACGGCCAGGACAGCGAGACCTTCATCAAGGCCGCGCTGCTGCCCCAGGAGCTGAAGTGGCTGCAGGCCTGCGACGGCATCCAGCCCGAGGAGCTGATGGAGGCGCACCGCCACAATCTGCCCGAATGGCTGGTGGAGCCGCTCAAGGCCCAGCTCGGCGAAGAATTCTGGGCGCTGGCCGCCAGCATGGAGCAGGCCGCGCCGCTGGATCTGCGTGTCAATGCACTCAACGACAAGCGTTCCGATGTGCGCAAGGAACTGGAGAAGGCCGGCATCAAGGCCGAACCCACTCCGTTCTCGCCGATTGGTTTGCGCGTAGACGGCAAACCCGCACTGGCCAAGGTCGATGCCTTCAATCGCGGCGCCATCGAGGTGCAGGACGAGGGCTCGCAGTTGCTGGCCCTGCTGCTGGACGCCAAGCGCGGCGAGATGGTGGTGGACTTCTGCGCGGGCGCCGGCGGCAAGACCCTGGCGATAGGCGCGGCCATGCGCAACACCGGCCGCCTGTATGCGTTCGACGTTTCGGGTCATCGTCTCGATGCGCTCAAGCCGCGCCTGGCGCGCTCGGGCCTGTCCAATGTGCATCCGGCCGCCATCGCCCATGAGCGCGACGAGCGCGTCAAGCGCCTGGCCGGCAAGATCGATCGCGTGCTGGTTGATGCTCCCTGCTCGGGCCTGGGCACGCTGCGCCGCAACCCCGACCTCAAATGGCGCCAGAGCGCCAAGGCCGTGGCAGAGCTGACGCAAAAGCAGGCCTCCATCCTGGAAAGCAGCGCCCGCCTGGTCAAGGCCGGCGGCCGCCTGGTCTATGCCACCTGCTCCATCCTGCCGCAGGAGAACGAAGCCATTGCCGAGGCCTTCAGCGCCGCGCATCCGGATTTCGTGCCGCTGGACGCTGCCGAGCTGCTGGAGCAGCTCAAGATCGCCGATGCCGACAAGCTCTGCAGCGGCGGCGACGCGGGCCGGCGCTATCTGCGCCTGTGGCCGCATCAACATGAAACAGATGGCTTTTTCGCGGCCGTTTGGGTCAGAAAAGCGTAAATTCACGGCAAATCCGGTATCGGCTGTCGGGGAAATCGCAGTCTCGTCCTAGGTCGCTCACCTAAAATGGCACGCCCGTGCTTGTAGGATGAGGCGCGGTTTTTTCGCCAAAGGCTTTGTGAAGTATGTCGCTGGATATCGGCTTGATCTGGAATGCCGTCGTGGATTGGTTGGCCCATGGCCTGTGGGAACTTTCATGGTGGCAGCTGCTGCTGTACACCTTGCTTACCACCCACATCACGATCGCGGCGGTGACCATTTTTCTGCACCGCAGCCAGGCCCATCGCGCTCTGGATCTGGGGCCCGTGCCCGCGCATTTCTTCCGCTTCTGGCTCTGGCTGGGCACGGGCATGGTCACCAAGCAGTGGGTGGCCATTCACCGCAAGCACCATGCCAAGTGCGAGACCGAGGAAGATCCGCACAGCCCCCAGACCCGCGGTCTGGGCAAGGTGATGCGCGAGGGTGCCGAGCTGTACCGCGCCGAGGCCCAGAATCAGGAAACGCTGAAGAAATACGGCCACGGCACGCCCGACGACTGGATGGAGCGCCATGTCTACCGCCACTCGGTGCTGGGTCCGTCGCTGATGCTGATCATCAATGTGGCGCTGTTCGGCGCCATCGGCCTCACGATCTGGGCCGTGCAGATGGTCTGGATTCCGTTCTGGGCCGCGGGCGTGGTCAACGGCGTGGGCCATTTCTGGGGTTACCGCAACTACGAGGCCGTCGATGCTTCGACCAATCTCGTGCCCTGGGGCATCATCATCGGCGGCGAAGAGCTGCACAACAACCACCATACCTATCCGACCTCGGCCAAATTCTCGGTCAAGCGCTATGAGTTCGATATAGGCTGGATCTACATCAGCGCCATGCAGAAGATTGGCTGGGCCAAGGTCAAGAAGACGCCGCCGCGCCTGCGCAGCGGGGTCGTCAAGCCGGTGGCCGACGAGCTGACGCTGGAGGCCGTGATCGCCAACCGCTACGAGGTCATGGCCCGCTATGCGCGCGGCGTGCGCGCCGCGGTCAAGCAGGAGCTCGACGCGCTCAAGCAGGCCCAGGCGCAGAAAGCCGAGGTCTCGCTGCTCAAGAGCGCCCAGCGCTGGCTGCACCGTGACGCCGAAAAAGTCCCGGCCGATGCCCAAAGCCAGCTCGCGCAGGCGCGCGCGGCCCACCCCGTGATCGACCAGATGCTGACCATGCGCGAGGAGCTGCGCCAGCTCTGGCTCAACACCACGCTGAGCCGCGAACAGCTGACCGGCAATCTGCAGGCCTGGTGCCAGCGTGCCGAAGCCAGCGGCATCGCCGCGCTCAAGGACTTCTCGGTCAAGCTGCGCGCTGCCCACGCTTGAGTTCGCCGCTGCTCCCGCGGCGCGGCCATTGACCCACCAGCCACCGCCTCAGGTCCGCAAGACCGAGGCGGTTTTCTTTTGCCGCGGGCACGCTCGGCTGCACTCTTATGCTGCTGCGTCCCTCCACGCACAGCACCTGGACCCAGAGCGCGCCGGGTGCACACCAGCTCTGGCCGTTGTACAGCCGCATGCTGTAGCCGGTGCAGGCATCCAGCGTCGAGAGTGGGGTGGTGGACAGCTGGACCGGGGCGCCCAGGCAGAGCAGCGTGCTGCCTTCGGTCAGGGCCAGGGTCAGCATATGGCCGGGTGCGAGTGCATGCTGCTGGGTGCTGTTTTCGGTGAGCATGAGAAGCCTTGGTCTTGAGTGATGCAGGGCTCCAAGCGTAAGTTTTGCGGCCGCTTCGCAACAGGCACAGCACGGGGCTTGTGCAAACGCATCAGCGCAGATTGTTCGGGTTCTGTTGCGGTAGGTTTGCACAGTATCTGTATCTGTTGCGGAACAGGGCTTGCTGGCATGATGCGGGCTCAACCGTCCACTTCCGCCTCCATGCTGAGTCC
>JAFAIY010000318.1 GCA_019236485.1 Comamonas sp.
ATAGGCCAGGGTAGGTACGACCCGGTCATAGACCTGCATGGCGAAGATGGAGGACGGGATCGCGAGTAAATTCACCAGCAGCGTGGCCACGACCACGCGCGGAATCCAGCCCCGGCTGCGCAGCAGCTCCTGCCAGACCATATGCAGGGCCGGGTTGCTCTGCTCGTCGGCAGCATCGTCGCTCCTGCGCCGTGCCGGGGCGCGCAGCCACAGCACAGCGGCTTCATGCAATGCGTCTTCGGTGCATTCGCGGGGCGCGGTTCCATCACGGCTCAGCGCGATCTGGCCGGGGGCCGGACGTTCGGCCAGCCACCATTCATCTTCGAACCAGAGCAGTGCCGGCAGCCGGCGCGGGTCCAGGCGGCGCCAGGGCAGGATGGCTGCCTGGATATCCTTCAAACCGGCCTCGGCCAGCGACTGCCTGAGTTGTTCCAGCGGGTGGGCCTGTGGCTGGGCTTTCTGGGTGCGGCCATGGGCCTGAGCCAGCTCCGCGGGGTTGGCGCTGATACGCAGTTTGCCCAGAAGGGCCTGCAGTTCGGGCAGGGGTACGGGTTTCATCGGAGCTTATCGGGGTTGCAAGGGCGTGGCCGAAAGGGTGCCGGGTTCGTCCAATCGACCCATGCGGGCCGACAGGCGCAGGCTGTTGACGCGCCAGCTGGCTTGCACCTGGGCTTGTTGCATCTGCTGGTCTGCCAGTTCGCGCACGGCATTGAGCACGTCGAGCCAGCTTTTGTAGCCGGATTCGTATTGGCGGCGAAACGATGCCAGGGTGCTCTCCAGCGTCATCACCGATTCGGCATAGCCGGCCAGCAAGGTCTGGTCGGAAGCGCGCCGGTCCAGCAACTGGCGCAGCTGGATCTGCTGTTCGTGGCGCTGCTGGGCCAGATCCTGGCGCGCGGACTCGACGCGCTCCAGTGCAGCCCGCTGCTGGGCCTGGTTGGCCAGGCCCATGCCTTCCAGGTTGGCCTGCATGACGATGTTGATCGTGGTGCTGCTGGTTTGATTGGGCAGCCGGGCGACCTGGTTGCGTCCGGCCTCCAGCAGCACGGTCGGCATGGTGGCGGTGCGTTCGCGCTGCACGTCGGCTTCGGCCAGCGCCACCATGGCCTCGCGCAGGCGCAGAACCGCGCTTTGTGCCAGTACTTGCTCGCCTATCATGGATTCACCAGGCAGATCAAGCATGAGGGCCGGGGCAGGCAGGTCGCTGGCGACCGGCAACTGGGTCAAAGCCAATAGCGCGGCTTCGGCATTGCGCAGATCGGCTTCGGTGGATTCGCGCTGAGCGCGGGCCTGCAGCAGGCGGGTCTGGGCCATGCTGACGTCCACTGTCGAGGCCAGTCCACCGGCAGCGCGGCGCTGGATTTGCTGCTGCAGTTCCAGGTGGCGTAGCACGCTTTGCTCCGCCACTGCCAGGCGCTCGCGTGCACCTTGCACATTGGAGTAGCTGACGGCGGTTTCTTCCAGCAGTTGGCGGCGAGTGGACCAGGCATCGGCTTGCTGTACCCGAATGTCCTGATCGGCATAGGCGATCGCATTGTCGATGCGGCCAAAAGCCCAAAGGGGCTGCCGGGCACTGAGCGTGGCGGTGCTGGTGCCGCTGTAGCCTGCATTCTGGCCGGTGCCGGCCGAGGCGCTGAGCGTGGGGTAGCGTGCGGCACGCGCTGCATCGGCGGCGGATTCCTTAGCGCGTACCTGGGCCTGCTTGCCGGCCAAGGAGGGGTGGTTGAGCAGCATGCTGCGCAGCGCCGCCGGCAGTCCGGCAGGGATATCGGTTGCAGCCTGAACAGAGGTGAACAAAGCGAGACAACAGGCGATGCCTGCTGTCAGAAAAAGAAAGGAGCGATTCATGATGGGGCGTTGGCCCGCCGGTAGCAGGCTATGCGGCCTGGTGGCCGTTCGGCGGCGCGCAACTGCAGAGCCAAGTTTTCGGCGCTGCAGCGGGGCGCGTCCTGCCAGGCTGCAGGTTATAAACGCTATAACGCCCGCCAATCTGAGCAATTCTGAGCAGAGGCGGCTCGCTTGCTATTCCAGAGAGGGCTTCTACGACAACACAGCGTTCTCAGGTGCTGATAAGTGCTTTGGCGTGGAAGCGGTAGCCGACATTGCGCGCCGTGTTGATCGGCAAGGTCAGCCCGCAGGATTCTTCGACCTTGCGGCGCAGGCGGCGCATCTGGGTGTCCAGACGGCGCTGGTCGTAGCTGAAAAAATCTTCATCCAGCGCCTCGATGATCTGCCGGCGGCTGACGATGTTGCCGGCATTGCGCATTAGCTCGTGCAGCACGGTCAGGTCCTGCTCGGACAGGGAGATGTCGGGTCCTCCCGGTGGGCGGAGGCTGCGAGGACCTAGATCGAGCACCCAGGTGTCGGCCAGGCCGGCACTGGGGGTATCCAGACGCCTGGCCAGTGCGGCCAGGGTCGATGCCAGCTCGTCCAGATCCGAGGTCTTGGAGAGGTAGTGGTCGGCTCCGACGTCGAGGCCGTTGACACGGTCGCGTGCGCCGCCACGCGCGGTGAGCACCACGATGCCGATGCGTTCACCGCGTGCACGCAGTTCCTGGATCAAGCCCAGGCCGTCGCCGTCGGGAAGTCCGAGGTCGAGCAGGGCAATGCCGTGGCGGGTCGGGTCAAAGCGCTGGCGAAAGCCGGCCAGCGAGGATTCGGCGTCGACGCGATAGCCGCAGCCGCTGAGGAAGTCGCACAGCTCTTCACGCAGCACCGCCTCGTCTTCGAGCAGGATCAGATCAAGCATGGGTCTAGGGTAAGGCGCTGTGCGGGCAGCAATCTGAGCAATTCTGAGCATCGGCCGGTATTGTCCGCCAGGCAGCAGCTTTCGCAGGCCGTGTTCGCATCGTGGGGCGTCGATAATCGGCATCGATGTGGTCCCTGATATTGTTTTTCATTCCGCGGTCGGCTCTGTCCCGGTGGTGGGCGCTGCTGACGGCTCTGCTGCTGGCTGTGGTCGGTGCATCCGCTGGCGCGCAACCGGTGATGCAGCTCGATGCCGGCCGCAGCATCTCGGCCAGTGGCCATCTGGCGTTGCTGCGCGATCCCGGTGGGCAGCTGGCTGCCGATACGGCGGACGAAGCGACTTCATGGCAGGCCTTGCCAGGCTCGGTAAAGCTGGGCTATACCGATGACCCGGTCTGGCTGCGCCTGAACGTGCAACGCGGCAGCGATGCTCAGGCCCGGTGGCTGCTGAAGTTCAGCAATGCGCTGCTGGACGACGTACGTTTGTATCGGCGCGATGCTTCCGGGCATTGGCAGCTGGCACAGCGTTCCGGGGAGGAGCAGGACCGTCGGCTCTGGCCTATCGATGCCAGAAATCCGGTGCTGCCGCTGCAACTGGACAGCGCTGAGCCCGAACCGCTGCTGCTGCGCGTGCAGACCCGCAACGCGCTGACGACGCGTCTGGAGGTCGCAACGCCGGAGTTGCACGGATCCGAATCGCAGCGTGAAAGCTTTTACTACGGGCTGGGTCTTGGTTTTGGCCTGCTGCTGGTCCTGTTTCATGCCTTGTTCTGGCTGAAGACGCGGGAGACGGTCAATGCCTGGTATGTGGCCTATGTGGGACTGGCCCTGCAAAGCGAGTGGCTGACTTCGGGTCTGGCTCAGCAGATGTTTGGCCTGCCGGGATGGCTTTCGGACCATTGGCTGAGCCTGGTCCTGTGCGCGGCCCTGCCGGTCGGTGTGTTCTATAGCGATCTGCAGCTGGGACTGGCGCAGCGCATGCCGCGCTTCAGCCGGGGCCTGATCGCCGTCTTTTCTGCGGTCGGGCTGATTGCGGCCATGCTGGTCAGTGCGGGCAGTATCGGGGCCGGCATGCAGCTGATGCAGCTTGCTGCCTTGACGGCCATGGCGCTCATGATAGGAACGGCTCTGTGGCTGCTGCCGCGCGACGATGGCCGGGCGCGCGCTTTTTTGCTGGTATTCGGCATCTATTACGCGGGTGTGATGGTGGCTTTTCTGCGCAATCTGGGACTGCTGCCCAACACTGTGATCACCCAGAACGCCACGGCCTTGGGTACCCTGGTGCATATGGTCGTGATGAGCGTGAGGCTCAGCGAAGGCTACGACAGGATGCGCCGCGAGAAGGAGGCTGCGCAGCAACGCGTGGTGACTCTGGTGGGCCAGCAGAACGAGCTGCTGGAGCAGGAGGTGCTGCGCCGCACCGTCGCTTTGCGCCAGGAGATTGCACGGCGGGAATATCTGGAGGTCGAGCTGCGGGCAGCTCTGGAGACCGAGCGTCGGACCCGGCAGTCGCAGCTGGACTTCATCGCCATGATCTCGCATGAGTTTCGCACCCCGCTGGCCATCATCAACACCACGGCTCAGCAGATTGCCCGCAATCTCGATGCAGCGCGTGAAAAGACGCTGGCGCGCTGCACCAATTTGCGCGACGCCGCCAAGCGCATGGTGGCCCTGGTCGATGAGTATCTGAGTACAGACCGCATGAACACCGAGCAGGCGCCGTTCCAGCCTCGGGAGTGCTCGGGTGAGGAGCTGCGCGAGCTTCTGGACGATCTGGTCGCCGACTGGCCCGATGACCGGGTAAAGCTGTATGACGCCACCATGCCCGAGAGGCTATGGTGCGATCTGGAACTATTGCGGGTGGCGGTGCGCAATCTCTTGGCGAATGCCGACCGCCACACCCTGCCTGGTTTGCAGTTCGACCTGGAGGTCCTGGAACAGCCGCAGGGCAGATTTGCCTTCAGGGTGAGCAATCCAGGCGCCGAGATACCTTCCGACGAGGTGCAGCATCTATTCGAAAAATACTTCCGTGGCCGTCAGGCGCAGCAGTCACCGGGAGCGGGTCTGGGCCTGTATTTGGTGCGTCGGATTGCCGAGCTGCATGGAGGAGAGGCCTGCCTGGAAAGCTCCGGAGGGGATAGCTCGGTGCGGTTCCAACTGAGTATTCCTGTCTAAGTTTCACCACGGTGAAGCGGCCAGCCTTGGCAAGCCGCTGCGACCAAGCAGGGCCGCGGCTGCGCATCGCTTCCAGCGGGCAACGCTCGAATGTGCTCACTTCTTTTGCCGCCAGAGCAGCCGTTGGCGCGGGTCGGCACGCAATTCGGTAGGATTGATGGCGGCCGCAATACGATGTTCCGGTCGGCCATTTCAAGGCTTTCTTCATGCCGTTGTTCCATACCGTGGTGCTGACGTCTCTGGCCATGTTGGCCTTTGCTGCCAATTCTCTGCTGTGCCGCATGGCGCTGCAGTCCCAGGCCATCGATGCGGCAAGCTTTACGGCGGTGCGCCTGGTGTCGGGCGCATTGATACTGGCGCTGGCCGTGCGCCTGAGGCGGGCTCCGGCCGCCGGCGTTGGCAACTGATGGTCGGCCTGGATGTTGTTCGCCTATGCCGCGGCCTTTTCCTTCGCCTACGTAAGCCTGCCGGCGGGTGCGGGGGCGCTGATTCTGTTCGGGGCCGTGCAGGCCACAATGGTGGGCATAGGTCTGTGGCGTGGGGAGCGGCTGGCGCCGCGGCAGTGGGCCGGGCTGTTGCTGGCCCTTGCGGGTCTGGTGATACTGCTGCGGCCCGGGCTTTCGGCGCCGCCC
>JAFAIY010000049.1 GCA_019236485.1 Comamonas sp.
CCAGGGAACTGGTGCAGCACCACCTGCATCATCGTGAATTTGTACAGGTCGGTGTCTAGCAGGCTGGTGATGATCATGGACGACGGTGGGCCAGGCGGTCCGCTCAATCAGGGAAAAAAGCCGGCACGGCGCGCAAGGCCGCCAGCAGCAGTTGATCTACGAGTGTAGGCGATTCCACCCCGCTCACGGCTCTTGCAAGCCCCTACCGCCAGAGGCCGCTTGGGAGGTCAGAGCCGCGCGCCAAAATCACCATCAAACCGGCCTCAAGCCCTTGACGATCAAGCGCCTGTCGCTATCCATTCGATGGCTTCAAGCCGGCTGCTGCGCCACCTGCAATGGCTGCAGGGCCTCACGCAGCGCAGGCGGCAGCGGCACGGGCCGGCGCGTTTCGCGGTCCACATAGACATGGACAAAATGCCCGGCGGCCGCCGACCGCGTTTCGCCCGCGGCAAACAGGCCCACCTCGTAGCGCACGCTGGAGCTGCCTATATGCGCCACGCGAATGCCGGCCTCCACCGTCTGCGGAAAGGCCAGCGGCGCAAAGTAATTGCACTGGGTTTCGATCACCAGGCCTATGGTCTGCCCCCCATGGATATCCAGCGCCCCCTGCTCTATCAGATAAGCGTTCACGGCCGTGTCGAACCAGCTGTAGTAGACGACATTGTTCACATGGCCGTAGACATCGTTATCCGACCAGCGCGTGCTGATCTGACGCAGGACCGGGTAGGCGCCGCGCTGCTGCGGCTGGGCACGTGTGGCTGGGCTGGAGCTGATGGTCATGCGCTGATTGTGCCGGGACGGCCGGCCCTAAACCCGCGCCTTTGGGACAGCTCTCGCCCCTGCAGCCAAGACGGCTGGCAGCCGCCCCGCTCTCCGTTCCGGGCCCGCTGAATGTCATTAATATGACATAAAAAACTGTTTTAAATCAATCACCTGTGAAAACGCAATAAGCATATGAGTTTTTTGTTGCACTGCAGCAATTTAATGCTTGCATTCCCCAAAAAACTCTTTCACAATCCGTTCCATGCTGCGCTGCAACATGCATATCGCACCAAGCGGGTGCTCATGTCAGAGCAGATGTTTCCTCCGGTCCGATCCCTTTGTTAGATCCGTAATTTTGGAGAATTGAAATGAGCCTGACCCCTGACCAAATCCTGAGCGCCCACAAAGCCAACATCGAAACTCTGTTCGGCCTGACCAGCAAAGCTTTCGAAGGCGTGGAAAAGCTGGTGGAGCTGAATGTGACCGCTTCGCGTGCGGCCCTGAACGAAGCTGCCCAGCACACCCAGGCCGTGCTGAGCGTCAAGGATGCTCAGGAGCTGTTGGCTCTGCAAGCCGGTCTGTTCCAGCCCCTGGCCGAGAAGACCGCCTCCTACAGCCGCCATCTGTACGACATCGCCAGCAGCACCGCTGCCGAGTTCAACAAGGCTCTGGAAGCCCAGTCCGTCGAAGCCCGCAAGAACTTCAACACCCTGCTGGAAACCACGGCCAAGAGCGCTCCCGCCGGCTCCGAGTCCGCAGTTGCCATGATGAAAAGCGCCGTTTCCGCCGCCAACAACGCTTTCGAGTCCGTGCAAAAGGCCGTCAAGCAGGCTTCCGACGTGGCCGAAGCCAACTTCAATGCGGCCACCAAGACTGCGGCCGACGCCGTCAAGGCCAGCACCGCCGCCAAGCGTTAAACACCTGATTTTGGACATGGCTGGCACGAATCTAGGGTTTACCCTATAATCACCAGCATGTCAGGTCGATACCGACCTTGCGCAAGTTGTCTCCTTGGATCCTCCTGAAACCCCCGTTTCATGGATCCCTTACAGCCCGGCCCTTTTGGACCGGGCTTTTTTTATGCGCGCTTTCCTCAGGTCGGCAGTCGGCGGACGCCATGCATAATTGACGTTTACGTTAACGTCATACTTCAGGAGACAGTCCATGCAGATTCAGGATCGCGTGTTCATCGTGACGGGCGGCGCCTCGGGCCTGGGTGAAGGCACGGCGCGCATGCTGGCCGCCAACGGCGGCAAGGTCGTCATCGCCGACATGAACGCAGACAAGGGCGAAGCCGTCGCACGCGAAATCGGCGGCGTCTATATGCGCTGTGACGTCAGCAACGAAGCCGACGGACAAGCCGTGATCGAGAAGGCTGTCAGCCTGGGCAAGCTCGCGGGCCTGGTGAACTGCGCAGGCATTGCGCCCGCCGAAAAGACCGTGGGCAAGAACGGCCCGCACAGCCTGGGCGTCTACACCAAGACCATCATGGTCAACCTGGTCGGCAGCTTCAACATGATCCGGCTCGCGGCCGACGCCATGTGCAAGAACGAGCCCGAGAGCACGGGCGAGCGCGGCGTGCTGATTTCCACGGCCAGCGTGGCTGCCTACGACGGCCAGATCGGCCAGGCCGCCTACTCGGCATCCAAGGGCGGTGTGGTCGGCATGACGCTGCCTATCGCGCGCGACCTGGCCCGCAGCGGCATTCGCAATATGACGATCGCTCCCGGCATCTTCGGCACGCCCATGCTGTTCACCATGCCGCAGGAGGTGCAGGACGCGCTGGCCGCCAGCGTGCCCTTCCCCAGCCGCCTGGGCAAGCCCGAGGACTATGCCAAGCTGGTCAAGCAGATCCTGGAGAACGATATGCTCAACGGCGAGGTGATTCGCCTGGACGGCGCCATCCGCCTCGCTCCGCGCTGAGACCGGCCGCTCGCGGCACAGCAAAGGCCTGCCCATTGCGCAGGCCTTTTTGCTTTTAAACATGTTTGACAACAATTTGTATTGATTTGTTGCAAACTTGAGCGAATGCCGCATGTCGACCCGCGTTCCATCATCTATGTCGCCGGCCTCACCGGCGCCGTCATGGCCGTGGTCCTGTGGGGCGTACGCCGCAATCTGCCGGTTGCCATGCCCGGCGTGCCGGCCTGGTCCATGGCCCCGCTGCTGTGCGCCGCCTCCACCGTCTTCTTCAGCCTGGACCAGCGGCTGCCTGGTTTTGTCGTCATGCTTGCCGGCAATGCCTTGCTGATGGGCGGACTGGGCCTGTTCTATTTCGGCAGCCTGCGCTTCTGGCACCGTCCATGCCCATGGCGCAGCTGGACTGCGGCCGGTGCCGCACTGCTCGCCGCCATGAGCTATTTCTGCTGGTTCCAGCCCGACTTTCGCGCGCGCACCATGCTGTTTGCGGTCGGCATGGCAGCGTGCAATTTCGCGCATGCGCGGCTGCTGCAGCGTCATGGCAAAGGTTTTTCCAGCCGGCTCACGGCAATCGTCCTCGCAGCGCTGTGCGGCGTGTCGGTGCTGCGCGCCGCCACGACCTTCTGGCTGGATGCACCGGCCTCGACACGCTTCACACAGATGCCCATGCAGCAGCTCTATGCGGTCAGCTTCCACCTGGCCGCCTTGCTGCTGAGCATAGGCGGGCTGCTGATGCTCAGCGAGCGCGTGCGCTTCGAGTTCGAGCACATGGCCTCTCACGACAGCCTGACCGGGGCGCTGACCCGGCGCACTCTGTTCCAGACCGGCGAAAGGGAATGGACGCGCTGGATGCGCCATGGCCGGCCGTTTTCCGTGCTGCTGCTCGACATCGACCGCTTCAAGAGCATCAACGACCAGTGGGGCCACCCTACCGGCGACAAGGTGCTGCAGGGCTGCACGGCCCTGATCGCCTCCCGTCTGCGCGGCGGCGATGCACTGGGCCGCTATGGCGGCGAGGAGTTCATCGTGGTGCTCGGCGAGACCGACGGCGCGGCCGCCTGGATGGCCGCCGAGCGCATCCGCCAAGCCCTGGAACAGCACCGTGCTCCAGATATTCCCGCCTATACGGCCAGCATAGGCGTGGCCACGGTCGCCGAAGGAGATGCAGGTTTTGGCAGCCTGCTCAAGCGCGCCGACATGGGTTTGTACCAGGCCAAGGCGGCCGGCAGCAACCGCTCGGTAGCCCAGTGAACACCGGCAGCCGCCGGCAACGCACCCAGAACTGTAAACACATGTAGCCAGCCCCACCCATCGGCCACATGGCCGATGGCGGGCGCAGGGTGCGCATTTCAATAATCCAGCCCAAATCAACCTTTGAGCGAGGAGCAGATATGAAACTTGAAATGAGCACCATGGCACGTGTTGCCGCGACCTTTGTACTGCCGACGGCCCTCGTGGCTTGCGGCGGCGGGGGTGGAGGCGAACAGCCAAAAACTTCCACCCTGAAGATCTCCGGCACGGCGGCCACGGGAGCAGCCATGGCCGGAGCCGCCATCAACGTGCTGTGTGCGGCAGGAAGCGCCACGGCCAACGCCGGCCCCGATGGCAGCTATACCGCGAGCATCCCCGATGGCGCACTGCCTTGCGTGCTGAGCGCCAGCAGCGGCGGCACCACGCTGCACTCGATTCTTGGCGGCTCCGGCCAGACTTCCAGCGCCACGGCCAATATCACCCCCTTGAGCGAGCTGCTGATCGCGCAGTTCGCAGGCAGCAATCCGCAGGCCTTTTTCGCAGCCTTCGGCGCCAGCACCCAGGTCAATCCCTCCGACATTGCCGCTGCACAGACGGCGCTGCTGCAAGCCTTGGCAACGGCCGGCATTGATACCTCGGCAGCCGGCGATATTGTGGGCGGCGCCCTGCAAGCCGGCAGCGGTGCCGGATATGACAGGGTGCTCGACAAGCTGCGGGACACGCTGGCAAAGGCGGGAGCGCAGCTCTCCGACCTCGTCGCCATCGTGGCCACCAGCAGCCAACTCGGTGATAGCCAAGGCCTGCCGTCGGTCATGAATACCGCCCTGGCCCCCGCCGCCTCGGACTGCCCGGGACTCAAGACCGGCAAGCTACGCTATGTCAATATCGCCGGTAGCGGGAACGGCACGCTGGACGTGGATGCCGCCGCCATGACGATTGGCGGCCAGGCACTGACCGGCTCCGCATGCGATTACACCGCCACCATCAACAGCCTCGCCACGCGCATTCTCGTATCGCGCTCCGGCGCGGCGTTCATGCTGGCGGGCTCGGGGCTGAGCGCTGCAGCAGCCATCGCCGTTCCCGAGCAAAACCTGTCCCTTGCCGCACTGGCGGGCAGCTACAACCGTGTGGGCTATTCCAAGACCTTCGACACGCAGGTCGGCGATTACGGCGACACGGAGTTTTCTGCCAGCGGTGTGAACGGCCTGTCGCACAACTGCCCGTCCGGCGCCAATGCATGCGTGCCGGACAGCTCGGCCAAAGGCACATTGGTGGCGAACCCCAATGGCGGTTTCGACTACACCGAGCAGGGCGGTGTTTCGGACCGGGTGTTTGCCTTCCGCAACAGCTCCGGCAAGACCCTGCTGCTCGCGCAGAGCACCGATACCAGCAATCCCGCGATTGCGGCAATGGTATCCAAGGGAAAACTGCCCCTGCCCACCGTGGGCGATACCTCGTCCTACTGGCAAGTCATGCTGAATGCCGCCGGGGTCGTTGCTCAACCCGACGACACCAACACGATTGCCGCCGTGGACAGCACCAGCGGTGTCGTGACCCGCAGCTTCGGATCGGACGGGCATACCGACACCTTGAGCTACAACCAGCCATTCGACGGCACCCGTTACCGCGCGAGAAACGCCTGCACGGGTGCGGGCGGACAGGGAGCGGGCACCTGCAGCGGCACGGTACAGCTTCCGTTTGGCGGCATGACCCTGACCACCCGAGCCGACACCAACCTCGGCAACCGCTTCTTCTCGGTATCGATCGGCAAACCCTAGTTGCGCTTCCAGGCCAGGGCGGCGATAGATCCCGCCACCCTGGCTTTCCACGCAGCCTGCGGCCGTACCTCCGGGACTAGAATGGGCCGGCGATTGCCCGTCGGATAGGTAGCCCAACCACCATCACCACCATGCGCATGTTCGCCCTCGCCATGCTCCGCGGCCTGCATGCCGGCGCCAGCATCACGCTTGGCCTGCTTGCGGCCTGCTGGCTCGGCCTGGCCGGCGCGGCCCATGCCGAAGCCGCCGGCATGCGCACCTTAGACCAGGCCGAATTCCGCAGCAGCGGCACCGAGCACTGGGCCCCGGTCGATCTGCCCGACACCTGGGCTCTGCGCGGCAGGCCGGCGGGCGGCAGCGGCGAATACCGCCTGACACTGCGGCTTGACGCCGTACCCGATATTCCCTGGGCACTGGAACTGGATCGTCTCTCCCCCGCGCACGAGATCTACCTCAACGGAACGCTGATCGATCTGCATCCGCCCGAAGACCGCATGGTGCCTGTACCCGGCCTGATCCGCCTGCCGCCGCAGCTGCTGCAAGCGGGCGACAACCAGCTCCGGCTGAAACTGGAATACAGCCATCGCGGCGGCCTGTCCGGCATCCAGGCCGGGCCCACCTATCTGATGGAGCGCGCCTACGCCCATGCAATGTGGTGGGAGCACGAGCTGGTCCAGCACCTCAATCTGGCCGCCGCCGTGTTGGCTGCGCTGCTGCTTACCGTGGCCTGGCGCCAGCCGCACGAGCAGGCCATAGGCCTGTTCGGCGCGCTGGGATTCATCAGCAGCGTACGCAACTATGTGTTCTATGGCGACCTGCTGGCCTGGCCCATAGACTGGATGGAAAAGTTCGTCTTCGCGGCCATGATCTGGATGGGGGCTCTGCTCCTGGCCTATGCCCATTGCCTGCACTTCAAACGCCCGCTGCCACACCCCAGACTCTTCTGGGGCCTGCTCTGCGCGGTCGCCGTACTGGTGGCCTGCCTGCCCGCCCCATGGCTGCCTACCGCTCGCATCATCGCCTATGCGGTGCTTGCCGTGATGAATCTGCGCTCGATACAGCTTGTGGTGGCAGCGGCACGCACGGCCAGAGACTTCACGCACTGGGCTTTGTGCGCATGCTTGCTGGGCATTTTCTTCGCGGCCCTGCATGATTTTGCGTTTCAGCTCCTGGGCTGGCTGCCCATCACGCATTCGCCCGCACTCACGCGCGTGCTGCCTCTGGTGCTCTGCGGCTATTCGGGCCTGCTGCTGCTGCGTCTGTTTGACGCCATGGCACAGGTGGACCAGCTCAACCGCAGCCTGGAGACGCGGGTTGCGCTGCGCACCCGGGATCTGGATGCCGCCAATGCGGCCAAGACCCGCTTCATCGCCACGGCCAGCCACGATCTGCGCCAGCCGCTGGTAAGCGTCAGCCTTCTGCTGGGACTGCTGCGCCAGGAAATGGCCAAGACCGCCTCCAGCGCCGCGGTCCAGGATCTGTTTGCGCGGCTGGGACGAGCCGTGTCGGCCATGGAGGATCTGCTCAAGCATCTGCTCGATTTCTCGCGGCTGGACGGTGCCGGCAGGAAACCGCCCGAGCCCAGCCCCGTGCGCCTGCAGCAGGTGTTCGAAGCTGTGCTGGCCCACGAGTCATCGCACGCGCAACTCAAGGGCCTGCAGCTGCGCATGCGGCCGACCCGGCATACCGTCCTGTCCGACCCGGTGCTGCTAGAGCAGATACTGCGCAATCTGGTGAACAATGCCATACGCTATACGGAACGCGGTGGCGTGCTGGTGGCGGTGCGAGCCCGTCCCTCGCCCGGACGGGTGCAGCTATGCGTCTGGGATACGGGCACCGGCATTGCCGCGGATGCCCGGGAGGCCATTTTCGAGCCCTTTGTGCAACTGCATAACCCCAGCCGCATCGGCTCCGAGGGACTGGGACTTGGTCTGACCATCGTGCGCCATGCCGCCCTGCAGCTCGGGCATGCCCTGGAACTCGCCTCGCAACCGGGGCGCGGCAGCTGCTTCAAGGTCACCCTGGCTCTGAGCAACACCTCAGGCCCGCGCGCAGCCACGCAGATGCCGGCAGCCGACGC
>JAFAIY010000622.1 GCA_019236485.1 Comamonas sp.
CCGCAAGGCCTGTGGCCCGGCGAAGCCAGCGTGCTGATATGGGGCATGGATGCCCCCACGGCCCGCGCCTGGGGCGAGGAATGGCAGCAGAATGCCGTACTCTGGTGCGGCGCCGATGCCGTGCCCCGGCTGCTTTGGCTGAGATAAAGCGTTTTTGATAGCAGCCTGCGCTCGCCCTCTCTGAAATTCGCAAGCGAATATGGTTAAAACCATGGTTCATCGAGCGCAGGCAGCTATCAGTTCAGCTACAAATCGGTTTGGCCATAAAAAAAGGCGCCCCGGGGGCGCCTATGAAAAACCTTGGATCGGCCTTGACTTGCAAGGCAGCAGCTCAACGCGGCAGTTCGCTGGCTCCCATCAGGAACTCGTCCACCGCACGTGCGGCCTGGCGGCCTTCGCGGATGGCCCAGACCACCAGCGACTGGCCGCGGCGGATATCGCCGGCCGCAAACACCTTCGCCACATTGGTCGCATAGCCGCCGATGAAGTCGGTCGTGGCCTTGGCATTGCCGCGGGCATCACGGTCCACGCCAAAGGCTTCGAGCACGGTGGCGACGGGATGCACAAAGCCCATGGCCAGCAGCACCAGGTCGGCGGGCCAGACTTTTTCGGTACCTTCCACTTCCACCAGCTTGCCATCGTGGGGCTTGACCTCGACGGTGCGCAGGCTCTTGACCTTGCCTTTTTCGCCCACGAACTCCTTGGTGGAGATCGCGAACTCGCGCACCACGCCTTCGTCGTGGCTGGAACTGGTGCGCAGCTTGATCGGCCAGTAAGGCCAGACCAGGGGCTTGTTCTCCTGCTCGGGCGGCATGGGCATGACCTCGAACTGGGTCACGCTCTTGGCGCCATGGCGGTTGGAGGTGCCCACGCAGTCGGAGCCCGTGTCGCCGCCGCCGATGACGATCACATGCTTGCCGTCGGCACGGATCTGGCCCTTGAGCTTGTCGCCGGCATTGATCTTGTTCTGCTGGGGCAGGAACTCCATGGCGAAATGCACACCGTCCAGATCGCGGCCCGGCACGGGCAGGTCGCGCGACTGCTCGGAGCCGCCGGTCAGCAGCACGGCATCGAACTCGGCCTTGAGCTGCTCGGGGCTGATGGTTTCCTTGGCCCAGTTGGTGACCTTGGAGTCCTTGCCCAGGCCGTCCTTGCCGGCGATCAGCACGCCGGTGCGGATCTTCAGGCCTTCGGCCACGAGCTGCTCCACGCGGCGCTCGATCAGCGCCTTGTCCAGCTTGAAGTCAGGAATACCGTAGCGCAGCAGGCCGCCCACGCGGTCGTTCTTCTCGAACAGAGTCACGTCATGGCCGGCGCGCACCAGTTGCTGGGCCGCCGCCATGCCCGCAGGGCCGGCGCCGACCACGGCCACCTTCTTGCCTGTCTGGTGCTTGGGCAGCAGGGGCTTGACCCAGCCCTCTTCCCAGGCCCGGTCGATGATGGCGTGCTCGATGGACTTGATGCCTATGGGCTCGATGTTGATATTGGCCACGCAGGCCGCCTCGCAGGGTGCGGGGCAGATGCGGCCCGTGAACTCGGGGAAGTTGTTGGTGCTGTGCAGCGTGGCAATCGCGTTCTTCCAGTCGCCGCGGTATACGAGGTCGTTGAAGTCCGGAATGATGTTGTTGACGGGGCAGCCGTTGTTGCAGAACGGCGTGCCGCAATCCATGCAGCGCGCGGCCTGCACCTTGGCCTGGTCGGCCGTCAGGCCGATCACGAATTCCTTGTAGTGCTTGAGGCGCTCCGCAACCGGCGCATAGCCTTCCTCGACGCGTTCGTATTCCAAAAAGCCGGTGGTCTTTCCCATGATCTTTAATCCTTGAAATCTGTGTTCGCTGGCAGTGCGGTGGCAGCCTGAGCGCCACCGCTTCGAGCCATGTTTACTTGGCGGCTACTGCTTCTTTTTGAGAAGCTGCTGGCGCTTTCACAGCTTGCTTTTCCTTCTGTTTGCGTTCAAAGATCTCGCCGAGGGCACGCTGGTACTCGGTCGGGAACACCTTGACGAACTTGGCGCGTGCCGCAGCCCAGTTGTCCAGCAGATCACGGGCGCGCTTGGAGCCGGTCCAGCGGCTGTGCGCTTCCACCAGATTGCGCAGCTGCTGATCGTCGCTCTGGCCGCGGTGCCAGACGCCGGGGTCGACGCGCGAGACGAACTCGTCGTGCGGCAGCACCTTCTCCAGCTTCACCGAAGCCTGGTTGCAGCGCTCGGCGAACTTGCCGTCTTCGTCGTAGACATAGGCCACGCCGCCGCTCATGCCGGCCGCGAAATTACGGCCCGTCTTGCCCAACACGACCACGGTGCCGCCGGTCATGTATTCGCAGCCGTGGTCGCCCACGCCCTCGACCACGGCCGTGGCGCCCGACAGACGCACGGCAAAGCGCTCGCCGGCCACGCCCGAGAAGAAGGCTTCGCCGCTGGTGGCGCCGAACATCACGGTGTTGCCGACGATGGTGTTGGCGACGCTGTTGCCGCGGAATTCATGGCTGGGATGCACCACCACGCGGCCGCCGGACAGGCCCTTGCCCGTGTAGTCATTGGCTTCGCCGGTCAGGTTCAGCGTGATGCCCTTGCACAGGAAGGCGCCGAAGGACTGGCCGCCCGTGCCTTCGAAGTGGATGCGGATGGTGTCGTCGGCCAGACCTTCGGCATGGGCCTTGGTCACGGCACCCGAGAGCATGGCGCCCACGGAGCGGTTGACGTTGCGCGCCACTTCCATGATGCGCACGCGTTCGCCGTGCTGGATGGCGGGCTGGCAGCGCTCGATGAGCTTGACGTCCAGCGCCTTGTCCAGCAGGTGGTCCTGGGTCTCGACGTGGTAGCGCGCCACTTCGGCCGGCACTTGGGCTTGAGCAAACAGACGGCTGAAGTCCAGACCCTGGGCCTTCCAGTGGGCGACGCCCTTGCGGGTGTCGAGCAGGTCGGAGCGGCCGATCAGCTCGTCGAATTTGGCGATGCCCAGTTGGGCCATGATCTGGCGCACTTCTTCGGCGATGAAGAAGAAGTAGTTCACCACATGCTCGGGCTTGCCGGTGAACTTGGCGCGCAGCACCGGGTCCTGCGTGGCCACGCCCACGGGGCAGGTGTTGAGGTGGCATTTGCGCATCATGATGCAGCCTTCGACCACCAGCGGTGCCGTGGCGAAGCCGAATTCGTCGGCCCCCAGCAGGGCGCCGATGACCACGTCGCGGCCGGTCTTCATCTGGCCGTCGGCCTGCACGCGGATACGGCCGCGCAGGCGGTTCAGCACCAGGGTCTGCTGGGTTTCGGCCAGGCCGATTTCCCAGGGACCGCCCGCATGCTTGATGGAGGACCAGGGCGAGGCGCCGGTGCCGCCATCATGGCCGGCGATCACCACGTGGTCGCTCTTGCACTTGGCCACGCCGGCCGCAATCGTTCCCACGCCGACTTCGGACACCAGCTTGACGGAGATGTCGGAATGCGGAGCCACGTTCTTCAGATCGTGGATCAGCTGGGCCAGGTCCTCGATCGAGTAGATGTCGTGGTGGGGCGGAGGCGAAATCAGGCCCACGCCGGGCACGGAGTGACGCAGCGCGCCGATGTAGTCGGACACCTTGCCGCCGGGCAGTTGGCCACCTTCACCGGGCTTGGCGCCCTGGGCCATCTTGATCTGGATCTGATCGGCGGAAGCCAGGTATTCGGCCGTGACGCCGAAGCGGCCCGAAGCCACCTGCTTGATCTTGGAGCGCAGCGAGTCGCCGTCCAGCAGCTCGATATCGGACTCGACCTTGTCGGCGCCGATGATGGAGGCCAGGGTTTCGCCCTGGGTGATGGGGATGCCCTTGAGCTCGTTGCGGTAGCGCTTGGGGTCCTCGCCGCCTTCGCCGGTGTTGCTCTTGCCGCCGATGCGGTTCATGGCCACGGCCAGGGTCGCATGGGCCTCGGTGGAGATCGAGCCCAGGGACATGGCGCCGGTGGCAAAGCGCTTCACGATTTCCTTGGCCGATTCGACCTGGTCCACGGGAATCGCCTTGGCCGGATCGAACTTGAACTCGAACAGGCCGCGCAGCGTCATATGGCGCTTGCTCTGGTCGTTGATCAGCTGCGCGTATTCCTTGTAGGTGCCGAAGTTGTTGGCACGCGTGGAGTGCTGCAGTTTGGCGATCGCGTCGGGCGTCCACATATGCTCTTCGCCACGCGCACGCCAGGCGTACTCGCCGCCCGCATCCAGCATGTCGGCCAGCACGGGATCGTCGCTGAACGCGGCCTCATGGTTGCGGATGGTCTCCTCGGCGATCTCGAACACGCCTATGCCTTCGACGCGGCTGGCCGTGCCCGTGAAGTACTTGTCCACGGTGTCGCTGTTCAGGCCCACGGCTTCGAACA
>JAFAIY010000632.1 GCA_019236485.1 Comamonas sp.
GCCTCCATGCCCAGCATCGCCCATCCGCTGCAGCTGCTCCAGGACGTGGGCCTGGGCTATCTGACCCTGGGCCAGCCTTCGCCCACGCTCTCCGGCGGCGAGGCCCAGCGCATCAAGCTGGTGACCGAGCTGACCAAGGTGCGCGACGACGTGACCCGGCGCGGCCAGAAGGCACCGCACACGCTGTACGTGCTCGACGAGCCCACGGTGGGCCTGCACATGGCCGATGTGGACAAGCTGATCCGCGTGCTGCACCGACTGGTCAATGCCGGCCATAGCGTGATCGTGATCGAGCACGACCTCGATGTGATCGCCGAGGCCGACTGGATCATCGCTCTGGGCCCCGAGGGCGGCAGGGACGGCGGCCGCATCGTCGCGGCCGGCACGCCCGAGGATCTGGTCAAGGCCGCCACGCATACAGGCAAAGCGCTGGCGCCCGTGCTGGCACGCACCTGAGGCGCAGCCCCATGGCTCGCGAGCAAGTGGTGTTCTGGCAGGCGCAAGCGCCCGCCAAGCCCGCTTTTGGCGCGCCCTGCAATGGCTGCGGTCTGTGCTGCCTGGCCGAGCCCTGCCCCATGGGCATGCTGATCTCGCGCCGGCGCCATGGAGCTTGTGCGGCGCTGCGCTGGGACGAGGCGGCGCTCCATTACCGCTGCGGCGTGCTGGAGGATGCGCGCCTGGCGGCATCCCATGCCTCGGCCTGGCGCCGCGGGCTGGGCCGGCTCAGGCTGTCCCTGGCCAGGCGCTGGATTGCGGCCGGCCAGGGCTGCGATGCCCATCTGCGGGCCGAGGCCGCCGAATGAGCGGCGGCCGCAAGCCCGGCGTTGTCCGCCCGCCATTAATGTAAATATTGTGCAACGCATGGCCGGGAAGCTGGCCGCGCCTTACAGAAAACTATCGGCCCGCTCAATAATGGCGGACTGAAAAGAGCGGCGCCACCAGGTTCGGATGCACGGTTGCACCGGGTAAGCCGCTGATCTATGTCTGACACTGTTGTTTTGCGTGGGCCCGAGCGGCCAGACCTGCTGCGCCACGAGGTGCTGGCCGATATCTTCGAGGCCACGGCCCATGCCCATCCCGGGCAGATCGCGCTGATCGAGGGACAGGGCGAGCAGCTGCGCCAGCGCAGCTATGCAGAGCTGGATGCCGATGCCAGCCGCGCCGCGCACCGGCTGATCGAGGCCGGCATCCGCCCCGGCGACATGGTGGGCCTGTGGCTGCCGCGCGGCATAGAGCTGCTCACGCTGCAGCTGGCGATCGCCAAGACCGGCGCAGCCTGGCTGCCCTTCGACGCCGAGACTCCGCCCGAGCGCATCGCCACCTGCCTGGAGGACGCAAATGCCAAGGCGCTATTGATTGCGCAGCAGCAGGCGCAGCTCGTACAAGGGCAAGCAGGTATTTCGGCGCAGATCTTTACCGAGACCGCGCTGCTGGAGCCGCTGCCCGCGGGCCAGGCGCTGTGCCGTCGCGAGGGCGCGTTGCCCGGGCACCCGGCCTATGTGATCTATACCAGCGGCTCCACGGGCAAGCCCAAGGGCATTGCCATCACCCAGGGCAGCATCTGCCACTTTCTGCGCAGCGAGAACGCGCGGCTTGGCGTGCGCCAGAGCGACAAGGTCTACCAGGGCTTCTCGGTGGCCTTCGACATGTCGTTCGAGGAGATCTGGATCAGCTACCTCGTGGGCGCGACGCTGTGGCTGGCGCCGCGCGAGATCGCCGGTGACCCCGAGGCCCTGCCGCGCGCGCTGATAGAGCAGCAGGTCACGGTGCTGCATGCCGTGCCCACCTTGCTGGCGCTGTTCGCTCAGGACGTGCCGAATCTGCGCCTCATCAATCTCGGCGGCGAGATGTGCCCCGAATCGCTGGTGGCGCGCTGGGCGAGTCGGGTGGATGGTGGCTCGCGCCAGATGTTCAACACCTACGGGCCTACCGAGGCCACGGTGTCGGCCAGCCTGGCCGAGCTCAAGGCCGGCGAACCCGTGACTATAGGCACGCCGCTGCCCAATTACGGCCTGGTGGTGGTGCAGGTGATAGAGGCCGACAGCTTTGCGGCCGGCACCGCGCCCAATCTGCGGGGCCTGCCCCAGGGCGAGGTCGGCGAGCTGTGCATCACCGGCCCAGGCGTGGCGGCCGGCTATCTGGGCCGGCCCGACCTGACGGCCGAGAAATTCCTCGCCAATCCCTGGGCCGCCGGCCCGCACGATACGCGGCTGTACCGCACCGGCGATCTGGCGCGCATTGACGAGCACGGCCAGATCCACTGCCTGGGCCGGGCCGACGACCAGGTCAAGATCCGCGGTTTTCGCGTGGAGCTCGGCGAGATCGAGGCCGTGCTGGCCCAGCAGCCCGGCGTGGGCACCACGGCCGTGCTGCTGCGCCAGGACGACGGCATGGACCAGCTGGTGGCCTTCTACGTGCCCACCGAGGTCGCTGCGCCGCCCGCCCACTCCGCGCTGCGCAGCGCCCTGGCCGAGCGCCTGCCGCCCTATATGGCGCCCGCGCGCTTCGAGGCGCTGGCCGAGATGCCGCGCCTGACCTCGGGCAAGATAGACCGCAAGGCGCTCAAGGTCAAGCAGCTGTCCGCGGCTGTAGATGTTTCCGGCTCCGACATGCCCGCAACTCCGGCCGAGGAAGTGCTGTTCGCGGCCCTGGCCCAGCTGTTTCCGGGCCAGGCCATACGCCGCGGGCTGGATTTCTTCAGCGACCTGGGCGGGCATTCGCTGTTCGCGGCACGCCTGACCTCGCTGCTGCGCGCCGATGCGCGCTTTGCCCGGGCCACGGTGAGCACCATCTACCAGCAGCGCCATATAGGCTTGATCGCCGATGCGCTGCAGGCCTCCATGCAGGCCGAGGATGAGGGCGGCCTGCAGCAGCGGCCGTTCCGCATCCATTCCGCGTGGCGGCGCTGGCGCTGCGGTGCGGCCCAGGCGGTGGCGATTCCGCTGCTGGTGCTGATCAAGATGGCGCAGTGGCTGGCACCGTTCTTCACCTACCACTTCTTCACCGGCGACGAAAGCGACTCGGTCTGGTTTGCCGTGGCCATGTCGGTGCTGGCCTTCGCGATCGCCACCCTGGCCGAATTCGCGATCGCCTGGGCCGGCAAATGGCTGATTGCCGGGCGCCTCAAGCCCGGGCGCTACCCGCTATGGGGGTGGACCTATTTCCGCTGGTGGCTTGCCGACAGACTGGTAGAGGCCGTGCCCATCGCGATGATTACCGGCTCCTCGCTGCACCCGCTGTGGCTGCGCGCTCTGGGCGCGAAAGTGGGGCGCGAGACCAATCTGGGCTCGATGACGGTGCGCGCCCACGATCTGCTGACCATAGGCGACGGCGTGAGCGTGGGCAATGCCGTGAGCCTGGAGAACGCGCGCGTCGAGGGCGGCGAGCTGGTGCTCGGCCATGTCGCCATCGGCAACGAGGTCTGCATAGGCTCGTATGTGGTCATAGAAGGCAATACCCGTCTGGCAGACTGGGCCCACCTCGAGGGCCAGTCGGCGCTGGCCGACGGCATGGCGCTGCCCGAGCGCGGCATCTGGGCCGGCTCGCCGGCGCGGGCCGTGGGCGAGTTCGATCCTGCCAGCCTGCCGCCGCGCCAGACTGCAGGCCGGTTGCGCCAGGCCTGGGAGATGCTGGTCTTTCTGGCGGGCGGCCTGCTGGTGGCCGCGCTGTTCTTCATGCCGGTGTTCCCCACCTTCATGCTGATCGACGTGCTCGACATCGAGGCGATCTCGGTGCGGCCGTTGCTCGAGCATGGCGTGGTCGATGCGGTGGGTGCCTTCATACTGCGCTTTCTCAAGTTCTTCGTGCTGGCCCTGCCGTCCAGCCTGGTGCTGGTGGCCTGCACGGTGCTGGCGGCGGCGCTGGTGCGCTATCTGTTCCTGCCGCGCACCCGGGCCGGTACCTGGTCGGTGCACAGCGGCCGCTACCTGGGCAAATGGCTGGTCAACCAGATCCAGGAGGCCAGCCTGGGCACGCTGCACGGGATCTATGCCACGGTCTACTCCTCCACCTGGTACCGGCTGCTGGGCGCCAAGGTGGGCAAGCAGACCGAGCTGTCCACGGCGCTGGGCGTGGTGCCCGATATGCTGACGCTGGGCGACGAATGCTTTGTGGCCGACGCGGTGATGCTGGGCGACGAGCTCATAGACGGCGGCTGGATGACGGTCAAGCCCACGGTGGTGTCGCGCCGCAGCTTCATAGGCAACGGCGCCTATGTACCCGACGGCTCGACCATCCCCGAGAACGTGCTCATAGGCGTGATGACGGCCGTGCCGCGCAATGCCGATATGCAAAGCGGCGACACCTGGCTGGGCGCACCGGCCATCAATCTGCCGGCACGCGAGGTGGCCCAGGGCTATCCCGAGCATCTGACTTTCGCGCCCTCGCTCTGGCGGCGCCTGGGGCGCGGCCTGGTCGAGGCGGCCCGCATCGCCGCCCCCCATGCGCTGGTGATTGCCGTGGGCTATGCCATCGTGCTCGACGCCATGCCGCTGGCATCCGAGGGGCGCTGGGGCGCCGTGGTGGTGGACCTGGCCGTGGCCGGCATGATCTTCGGCCTGGTCGCCTTCCTGGTGGTGGCTCTGTTCAAATGGCTGGCGATCAGGCGCTACGGCAAGACGGCCGTCCCCATGTGGACGCCTTTCGTCTGGCTCTCCGAGGCCGCGACCAATATGTACGAGGGCATGGCCGTGCCCAACTTCCTGCGCTATCTGCGTGGCACGCCCTGGCTGCCGCTGGCCATGAATCTGATGGGCAGCAAGATCGCGGCCAGCGTCTATCTGGACACCACCGACATCACCGAACACGACTGCGTGAGCATAGGCGAGCACAGCGAGCTCAA
>JAFAIY010000637.1 GCA_019236485.1 Comamonas sp.
CTGGCCCTGGGCATTCTTCCAGATGGTCGCGGGCGTGGCGCGCAGGCCCATGGCCGTCATCAGCGAGACATTGTTGGCCAGGGCATCGCGCGCCGACAGCGGGATGCGCGGCAGCGCCGCAATGCCCAGGGTGTCGGGGTTTTTGCCATGGGCGTCCGCATAGGCCTGGGCATGGCCGGCCAGCGCCTGCTCGGGAGACTTGGCGCCCAGAATGGCCGCGGCCTTGCCTTCACTGCTGGGGCGCAGCACGGCCACCAGGATATGGCGCAGCTGCAGCTGGCCCGACTGGACCCAGGGGCGGGCCTCGCGCCAGAGCTGGTTGCAATAGGGGCAATTGGGATCGGTGAACACATAGGCGATATGCGGCGCATCGGGCTTGCCGTCGCCTATCCAGTGGGTGCGCTCGAGATCGCTCCAGATCTGCTGGCCCATGGGCTTCTGTACCGCGGCCTGCAGGGTCTTGGCATTCACATCCTTGCCCTGGGCGTCTATCACCGTGCCTATGACCCAGTGCTTGCCGTCCGGCAGGCGGTAGATGGGAATGGGCTGCTGCTCGCGATAGGCGGCCCAGGCCTTGAGTCCGCCCGCGGCCTGCATGGGGCCGACGATGGTCAGGCCCTGTTCGGCCAGAAATTGCTCCGAGGGCAGATCGCCCGCCGCGCTGCCGGCCGGTGCCGCCCAGGCATAGGTGGCGATTGCAATGGCGGCCAGGGCAGCGATGCCCAATGGCATGGTCTTGGAAAGATTCAGCACAAAAGCCTTTCAGAAATTATCGTCAGCGCGTGGACGCAGATTCGAGCCGGTGCAGCTGCTCCGCCAGGCTGGCGCGGGACAGCTCCCCCATGCGCATGCCCTGCAGCCGTCCGCCGGCGTCGTAGAAAAAGGTCGAGGGCAGGCCGCGCTGCTGCCAGTGCTGGCCTGCGCGCAGCTGCGGGTCCAGCAGGACCTGCTCGGGCGGCAGCGCCATGGTCTGCAGATAGCGCAGGACGGCTGCCGCATCCTCGCCCTGGTTGATCCAGACAAAGCGGATCTCGGGGTGCTCTTTTTGTGCCTGGGCCAGCGCCGGCATTTCGCGCCGGCATGGCGGGCACCAGCTGGCCCAGAGATTGATGACCAGGGGCTGACCGGTATGGCTGCGCAGGTCCACGGTTTGGGCGGCCGCATTCACAAAGGCCATGGCGGGCAGGGCCGCTGGTTGCGGCGCTGGCAGGGTTCGCAGCGCCTGGGCTGTCACCAGAATCAGGGCGCCGGCGGCCAGCGCCTGCAGCGCCGAGCGACGCAGGCCGCTATCGCGCCGGCCGCGCCAGAAGGTCCAGAGCAGCGCGGCCAGCAGACCGGCCCAGAGGTTCCAGCCGCCGTCGCGTATGTCCACCACCTGCAGCAGGCCCGAGGGCAGCTCGGCCAGATATTCGCGCCACCAGAGGGCCACATAGGCCAGGCGCGCCGAAATCAGGCCGGCCGCCGTGGCCTGCAGCAGCAGGGCTTCCACGGGCCGGCCGCTGCGCCGCTGCCGGCTGGCAGCCCAGCACTGGCCGACGAAGATGGCGAGCAAGGCCGCCAGCGCCATCGTGGGCAGGACAAGCGGGCCCAGCGACAGGCTGGGCGGCAGAGCCAGCCAGTGGTCCGGGGTCGGCAACGGCGGCTGATCCGGCTCGGCGCGATCGACGGGCGCAGGCGGCTGCTCCAGCCCCAGTTGCCGCTCCGTCACCGTCGCCTGCTGCGGCTGGTAGCAGACACCCAGATGGGCACAGCCCTGCCAGTGCACCTGCAGCGGCCACTGGCTCGAGTGCTCGGGCAGGCTTGCCTGCACGTCGAGCTGCTGGTGGAACACCTGTACCCGGCCAAAGAACGGGTCCGTCAGCGACTCGCCTGCGGGGACTTCCAGGCTCAGGCTTCGGCCCTGAGCATCGGTGATGCGTATCTGGTCGCGGTACAGGTAATAGCCCGGCGCAATGCTCCAGGCCAGCGCGAGCTTGGGCGCTGGCGTGTTGTCGGCACCGAGTGCGGGCCGCTGCAGCACAAAAGCCTGCTCGGCGCTCAGCACCTCGGCCTGGGTGGTTGCAGCCAGACCGGGTACTTGCAGCGGCTGCGCCCAGGCGGCCGGCAGCAGCAGGGCCGAGGCAAGGGCGGAGGCGGCGATAGGCAGGGAGCGCATGGTCGGGGAGCGGGGCGGGGCAATCGGAAGTGGGCAGCATCTTGTGGGCAAGGGATTAAGCCGTGGTTAACGCTGGAAAAAGCCAAATCTGCGATGCTTGGCCGCTTTGACAAATGGAAACGAAATCGGCGGCCGGAGCGCAGTGCTGCGGGCGCGGGTTTCGAGGTGAGAACGATGCATGTGCTGTTAGTGGAAGACAACGCCTTGGTCGCCAGCGGGGTCAAGGCGGGCCTGCAGCTACAGGGCTTTGGCGTCGATGTTGTGGGCTGTGCCAGCCAGGCGGATGCGGCCGTCAAGTCCTCGCATTTCGATGTCTGCGTGCTTGACCTGGGCCTGCCCGACGAGGACGGCCTGCAGCTGCTGGCGCGCTGGCGCAGCCAGGGTCTGGAGCTGCCGGTGCTGGTGCTGACCGCGCGGGATGCGGTGGACCAGCGCATAGAAGGCCTGCAGACCGGCGCGGACGACTATCTGGTCAAGCCCTTCGATCTGCACGAGCTTGCCGCGCGTCTGCATGCGCTGCTGCGCCGCGCCGCGGGCCGCAGCGTGGACTGGATTTCGCTGGGCGATGTGAAGGTGGACCTGGCAGCGGGCCGCGCCCAGCGTGCGGGCCGACCCGTGGACCTGTCGCGCCGTGAATGGGCGTTGCTGCGCGCGCTGCTGCAGTCGCCGGGCCGGGTGCTCAATCTGGAGCAGCTGCGGGACAGCCTCTATGGCTACAGCCAGGACGTGGAAAGCAATGCCGTGAACGTGCATGTCCACCATCTGCGCCGCAAGCTGGGCGCGGACATGGTGGAAACCGTGCGCGGCGTGGGCTTTCGCCTGGGGCGAGCCCAGGGAGGCGAGGGCTGATGCGCAGCCTGCGGGTCAGGCTGCTGCTGTGGCTGTGCCTGGCGCTATGCACGCTGTGGGGCGGGGTCGCGGCCTGGATGTTCGCGGGCATGCGCCACGAGCTGCGCTCGGTGCTGGACGACCGCCTGATCGCCTCGGCCCGCATGGTGGCCGGCATTGTTCACCAGTTCAAGCCCCAGAACGCCAGCCCCGGCGACTGGGAGCCCATGCTCAATGTGATTGCGCGTGACGGCGTGGCCTGCGAGGTCAGCATTGTGCGCAGCGAAATCCAGGCCGCGCCCTTGCCGGAGGCTGAAACGCCCGGCGGCCGCGCCGCACGCGCGGCGCTGATTCCGGCGTCGCCGCTGCAGGCGCCGCGTCCGCCGCCGGCCGCAGCGCCGCTAGCGGATGCCGCCGAGCGCAGCGTCGTGGCCCGCACCGAAGGCGCTCCCAGCTTTCAGGCTCCGCTGCAGCTGGGCTTTTCCACCATGAAGAAGGGCGGCCGCCTGTGGCGCACCTATGTGCTGGAGGAGCACGGCGTGCGCATTGCCACGGCCGACCGCATCGATGTGCGCGAAGGCCTGATCCAAGGCTTTGCCTACACCATCGTCCTGCCGTTTGTGCTGGCGCTGCTGGCCAGCATGCTGCTGATGTGGTGGGGCGTGACGCGGGGCTTGAGGCCGCTGGAGTCCTTGCGCCAGGAGCTCAGGCGGCGCCCGCCAGGTGACGATTCCCCGGTGGCCCAGGGCCTGCATGTGCGCGAGCTCGCTCCCTTGGTGCAGACCATCAACCATTTGCTGCAGCGCGTGCACAGCGCCATAGCGCGCGAGCGGCGCTGGAGCGATGACGCGGCCCACGAACTGCGCACGCCGCTGACCGCCGTCAAAACCCATGTGCAGGTCGCGCAGATGGCCGTGGCCAGCGCGAGCACGCAGCAGGTGCTGAGCCAGCAGCTGTCATCCGACTCGGCTGGCGCTGCGCCGGCATTGCTTCCCATCTCCGAGACCCCGCAGTGGCTGATGGCCAGGGATGCGCTGCAACAGGCCGGCGAGGGTGTCGAGCATCTGCAGCACACGCTGGAGCAACTGCTGCTGCTGGCGCGGCTCGACTGCCAGGCGGTGGACGGCGCGGCAGGGCGGGGTGAAGCCGAACGTGCCGTGGTCTGCGGGACCGAGCCGGGCTGCGCCTGCGAGGCGCTGGAAAAAGCCTGGGAGCTGGCGGCCACCGCCATTCCCTCGGGCCAGCAGCGTCTGCGCTGGCTGCCGGAGCAGGCGCACGACGACGCTCGCCTCGAGGATCTGCAGGTCGTGGTGCCCCAGCCCCTGCTGGTCTCGGCGCTGCGCAATCTGCTGGAAAACGCCCTGCGCTACGGCTGTCTGCCCGGGCGCGAGCCGGCCCAGAGCCCAGTGTTTCTGGGTCTGCGCCATGTGCGGCGGCTGCCCGCGGATTGCGCGGGCGCCGATCGGGCCGCGCCGCCCGCCGCCGGCTATGTGGAGTTCTGCGTGCTGGACCAGGGGCCGGGCTTGAGCGCCGAGGATTGCGCCGTGGCCACCCAGCGCTTCTGGCGCAAGCAGCATCAGGCCCATGGCAGCGGCCTGGGGCTGGCCATAGTCCAGCGCATCGCCCAGTGCAGCGGCGGCCTGCTGCAGCTGATGCCGCGCGCGCTCTGGCTGGAGCAGAGCGGCCAGGGGCCGGCCGATACCGCGGCCACGGGCCTGGTGGTGCGCCTGTATCTGCGCGTCGCCGATATGGCCTGCGAAGGTGCCGAGCTCTGAGCCTGCCGGCGCCGCTGCGGTTTGAAGCCGTTGCGGGTTTAACCGTTGCTTAATCTTTTGTAAGTATCTTCTACAGATGTCCAGTCGGGACTTGCGTGGTGCTGCTGCGCAGGCTCCCGATTTCAAAGCTCGGACGCAGTGTTTGCACCTGGCTGATTGCTGCAGTGGCGCGCCGCGTTTTTCTCCATTCCCAAGATGAATCGCTTGAACACAAAGACTCTGCCCCGGTCGTGGGTGGCTGTCGGCATTTCCATGCTGATGGCGACCAGCGCCTGGGCGCAAGAACCTGCCGCGGCCAAGGCTGCGCTGCGCGGCAATGCAACAGCCGGTGAAAAGATTGCCCAGTCCGGTTCCGCCGGCGGCGCGGCAGCCTGCGCCACCTGCCACGGTGCCAAGGGCGAAGGCCAGGCAGGCTTTCCCGCGCTAGCGGGCCAGCATGCGGGCTATCTGGAACGCCAGCTGAACCAGCTGGCTGCAGGTACACGTCAATCCACGGTGATGGCGCCCATGGCCAAGGCCCTGAGCGAGCAGGAGCGCGCCGATGTGGCCGCCTATTACTCGGGCCTGGCCCTGGCCATCAAGCCTGTGCGCGGCGCCTTGCCCGGCAAGAAGGACGATGACGGTGCCTGGCTGGTCGAGCGCGGCCGCTGGGCCGACGGCATTCCCGCCTGTGCGCAATGCCACGGCCCGGGCGGCGTGGGTGTGGGCAAGGATTTCCCGGCCATCGGCCATCTGACGGCCGACTATATGCAGTCCCAGATCGATGCCTGGAACAAGGGCCAGCGTGACGCCGGCCCCCTGGGCCTGATGGGCAAGGTTGCCAAGAAGCTCACGGCCGATGACGTCAAGGCCGTGGCGGCCTACTACCAGCGTCTGCACAACCCCGGCGCCGCCGCAGCGCCTGCCAAGCCCTGAGGTAAACATGTCCCAAGCACAACAAGATACGGCCAAGTCTTCCAATCTGGCCGAATACGCCGTCGTGGCCTGCATGTTCGCCGGCCTCGGCGGTGCTCTCTGGTACGGCATGCATGTCAGCAGCCCCGCCAAGCCCGAGAAGGCCGAGTCCGCCAAGGTGGTCCAGGCCGATGCCAAGGCCGTGCCCGTGGTGGCCAAGAGCGGCGAGTTTGCGCCGCCCGCCGCCAGCGATATTCCCGACGGCCCCATGGGCGACTGGATTCGCCGCGGCGAAGCCCTGTTCCTGCGCACGCCCGACAATGCCGTGGGCTTTTCGGGCAACTCGCTCAACTGCGTGAACTGCCACCTGGACGCGGGCCGCCTCAAGGGCGCGGCTCCCATGTGGGGCGCCTATCCGCTGTACCCGGCCTATCGCAAGAAGACCGACCATGTGGATACTTTTGCCGAGCGCATTCGCGGCTGCTTCATGTATTCCATGAACGGCAAGGCGCCTCAGGACGGTCATGACATCCTGGTGGCGCTGGAGAGCTACGCCTACTGGATGGCGCAGAAGGCCCCGACCGGCGAGAAGCTGCCGGGATCGGGCTTCAAGAAGGCCGGCGATCCCGCCGAGACCCCGAGCTATGAGCGTGGCGCCACCGTCTACGAAGCCAAGTGCGCGCTGTGCCACGGCGCGGACGGCCAGGGCCAGAAGTCGGGCAATGTGCCCGTGTTCCCGCCGCTGTGGGGCAAGGACTCCTACAACTGGGGTGCCGGCATGCACGACATCGACAAGGCGGCCAACTTCATCAAGAACAACATGCCTTACGGCAACGCCACGCTGACCGATCAGGAAGCCTGGGACGTGTCCACCTTCATCAACAGCCAGGAACGCGGCCAGGACCCGCGCTTCAACGGCAATCTGCAGGCCACGGCCGAGAAGTACCATGGCGGCAAGTTCTCCATGTACGGCAAGGAAGTCAACGGCAAGCTGCTCAAGGGTCTGTAAAAAGATCCGCTAGCTGGGCAGCCATGCAGACGGCCGGTTCCTCGCGGAGCTGGCCGTTTTTTTTATGATTAGATGCCGAGTAGGCCTCTGGCCTTTATGCAATATGCGCCACCAGCTATCTTTTGATGAGCATAAAAAACCCGCCGGCTGAACTGACCCCTTAAAGTTGGACAGTTAAATTACGGGCACATGGCCTGAGTTCGGTATTGCACCGGGCTCAGGCCTTTTAATTTCATCTTGATTCGATGATGGTTGTAGTAACGGATGTAGTTCACCAGCTCACCGCGCAGATG
>JAFAIY010000086.1 GCA_019236485.1 Comamonas sp.
TTGCTCAGCGTCGCGGCGTCGCCCAGTATGACCAGACGCGCCCCATGGCGCAGCGCCTTGCGGGCAAAGCGGCACACATAGGCCAGCTTGTCCGGAGCGTTGAAATGAAAAGCAATTCCAGTCACATCTTGCTCCGGCCGGCATGGCCTTGATCAGGCCATGCCGGCCGGCTCCATCAGGCAGACGCCCTGGCTGCGGCCTTGGCAGTGGTTCGCCCGGCGGGCTTGGCCGCGCGGCGCGGCGCGGCCTGCGAGGTTTTGCCAGCCTCGGCCTGGCCCAGCAGATATTGCAGCAGCAGGCCCACAGGACGGCCCGTGGCGCCCTTGGCGGCGCCGCTCTTCCAGGCCGTTCCCGCGATATCCAGATGTGCCCAGGGAATGTCGCCCACGAATTTCTGCAGGAACTTGGCGGCCGTCACCGCCCCGCCAGCGCGGCCCGCCACATTGCCCATATCGGCAAAATTGCTCTTGAGGCCTTCGGCATATTCATCGTCCAGCGGCATGCGCCAGCATGGGTCGAGCGCCGCATCACCCGCGGTCTGCAGCGCGGCAGCCAGCTTGTCGTCGGTGGCGAACAGGCCGCTGCGCAGGCCGCCCAGGGCGATGACGCAAGCTCCGGTCAGAGTGGCCATATCCAGCAGCGCCGCAGGCTTGAAGCGGGCCGCGTAATGCAGCGCATCGCACAGCACCAGACGACCTTCGGCATCGGTGTTGAGAATTTCTATGGTCTGACCGCTCATGCTGGTGACCACGTCACCGGGCTTGACGGCAGCGCCATCGGGCATGTTTTCGCAGGCCGGGATCAGGCCCACCACATTGATGGCCGGTTGCAGCCGGGCCAGGGCCTGGAACACGCCGAGCACGCTGGCCGCGCCGCCCATATCGAACTTCATCTCGTCCATCTCGGCCGCAGGCTTGAGCGAGATGCCGCCGGTATCGAAGCTGATGCCCTTGCCGACCAGCACGATCGGCGCCTCGGTCTTGGCCGCGCCGTTGTAGTGCAGCTCGATGAAGCGCAGCGGCTGGCTAGAACCCTGGGCCACGGCCATGAAAGCGCCCATGCCCAGCTTGGCCACCTCGGCGGGGCCATGGATCTTGCAGCTCATGCGCGCGGCCTTGGCCAGGCTCTTGGCCGCGTTGGCCAGCATGGTCGGCGTCGCATGGTTGGCCGGGCGGTTGGCCCATTCGCGGGCCGTGGCCACGCCTTCCTGCTGGGCCACGGCGGTCTCGAAGGCCTTGGTCACGTCCGCCGTCTTGGACGGCAGGCCCAGAACCAGCTTCTTGAGGCTGATGGGCTTGGCCTGGGACTTGGTGTGGGTATAGACATAGGTGGTATCGGCCACGGCCTGCACGGCTGCGGCCACGGCCTGCGCCTCGGCGGCGAACGCCAGGCTTACCACGGCCTTGGCCACGCCCTCGGCCTTGAGCGTCGCGCCACACCCAGCCAAAGCGGTACGCACCTCCTTGGCGGAGCCCGCACCCACGCCCAGCAGCAGCACGCGGCGCGCCGCAATCGCGGGCACTTGATACAAAGGCAGCTGCTGGCCGCAAGACAGGGCAAAATCACCCTGTTTCACCGCATGGGCCACCATGGCGCCAATCGCGTCGCTGCCAAGCGCAGCCTGCTCGGAAACCAGCACCAACAGCAGGTCACATTTTTCACGCGCTGCGGCCGCAGCGGTCAGAGCCTTCAGTTCAAAGTTCATAATCGGTGTTTTCCTTTTAGCCAATGTTATTCGATTCATCCATACGCAAAGAGCTGGCCCGCAGCTTTGGTGCGACGGCCGTGGTCTTGATCACCGTGGTGATGACCATGATGCTGATTCGTACGCTGGGCCAAGCCTACAAGGGCAGTGTCAGCCCTTCCGACGTGATGCTGGTCATGGGTTTCACCGTGCTCGGCCAGCTCCCGACCATTCTGGGCCTGAGCCTGTTCGTGGCCATCGTGGGTTCGCTGTCGCGCATGTATCGCGACAGCGAGATGGTCATCTGGTTTGCGGCCGGCCAGGGTCTGGCCAGCCTGCTCAGGCCGTTGCTGCGCTTTGCCTGGCCCGTGATTTTCATCACCGCCGTGCTGTCCCTGGGCGTGCTGCCCTGGTCCTACCAGCAGATCGAGCAGATCAAGACCCAGTTCCAGCAGCGCAGCGACCTCGACCGCATCGCACCCGGCGAATTCCAGGAATCCGCGGGCGGCAAGCGGGTCTTCTTCATCGACAAGGATGCGCCTTCGGACATGACCGCCAGCAATGTCTTCGTGGTCTCGCGCGAGCCGGGCAAGGAGTCCGTGACTTCCGCCAAGGGCGCGCACCTCGAAGTCATCAAGGGCGAGCGCATGGTCATCCTGCAGGACGGCCAGCGCATGGAGACCCGCGCCGATGACGGCTCGGTACGCGTGACCGAGTTCAAGGAATACGGGGTCAAGGTCGACGGCGACAACCCCGTGGCCATGGAAGAGATGGCAGCGCGGACCATGCCCACCAAGGACCTGATCCACCGCACCGAGCCGATTGCGCGCTCGGTGCTGGGCTGGCGCCTGGGCCTGCCCTTTGCGGCGCTGAACTTCGTGATCCTGGGCCTGGCGGTCTCCAGCGTGAACCCGCGTGCCGGCAACAGCACCAGCCTGATGATTGCGCTGTTCGCCTTCATCGTCTACTACAACCTCATGACTCTGGGCGAAAGCTGGGTCGGAGCCAGCAAGATCAGCATGTGGGGCCTGCTGGGCCTGCTGCATGGCGGCATTTTTGCGGGCAGCGTGCTGGTGCTGCTGGCACGCCACTTCCGCTGGTCGCCGCGCGATCTGCT
>JAFAIY010000317.1 GCA_019236485.1 Comamonas sp.
CGTCGCCTCACCCTGGCCGCCGCCGCGGCTTCCGCCCTGCTGAGCCTGGCCTCTGTGGCACATGCCGCCAAGACCGAGCTGCTGGTCTATTCGGCTCTCGAGGCCGACCAGATCAAGGCCTACAAGACCGCCTTTGAGAAATCCCACCCCGAGATCGAACTCAAGTTCGTGCGCGATAGCACCGGCATCATCACGGCCCGCCTGCTGGCCGAGAAGGCCAATCCCCAGGCCGATGTGATCTGGGGCGTGGCCGCCACCTCGCTGATGCAGCTGGAAAAGCAGGGCATGCTGCAGCCCTATGCGCCCAAGAACCTGGCCAAGGTGCGCCCCAATATGCGCGACCCGCAGGCCACGCCCGCCTGGGTGGGCATGGATCTGTGGTCCTCGGCCGTGTGCTTCAACACCGTGGAAGGCCAGAAGCGCAAGCTGAGCGAGCCTGCGAGCTGGGCCGATCTGACCAAGCCCGAATACAAGGGCATGATCACCATGCCCCATCCGGCTTCGAGCGGCACCGGTTATCTGATGGTCGCTGCCTGGCTGCAGATCATGGGCGAGGACAAGGGCTGGGCCTATATGGACGCGCTGCACCATAACATCGGCGTCTATACCCATAGCGGCTCCAAACCCTGCCGCCAGGCCGGCGCCGGCGAGTTTCCGATCGGCCTGAGCTTTGAATACCGTGCCAGCAAGACCAAGAAGGAAGGCGCGCCCATCGCCATCATCTTCCCCAAGGAAGGCCTGGGCTGGGACGTGGAGGCCACGGCCATCATGAAGAGCAGCAAGAAGCAGGATGCGGCCAAGGTACTGGCCGACTGGTCGGTGACTCCCGAGGCCAACAAGCTCTATGCGGCCAACTTTGCGGTGCTGGCCCTGCCTGAGGCTCAGGAGAAGCTGGAGTTCATTCCCGCCAATCTCGAATCCCTGCTGGCCAAGAACGACTTCAACTGGGCCGCAGCCAACCGCGAGCGCATCCTGGCCGAGTGGAGCCGCCGTTACGAGGCGAAAGCTGAAAAGAAATGACCCCCTGAGCCGCTATGCGGCTTCCCCCTGAAAGGGGGGCGACGCCCTCGCCGCGAGGCGGCTCTTGCTCGGCGTCTCTGAGTTGCGGCGCGCCAGTTTTGTGTGGCGCGCCCTGGCTGATGCTGGTGGTAGCCCGCCACCCATTTCTTGCCCGTTGAAAGATGCACATGTTGCGCATAGACCAGATCGCCAAGCAGTACAAGGAAACGCCTGTGCTGCGCGGCATAACCCTGTCCGTGGAAGCCGGTGAGTTCGTGAGCCTGCTCGGCCCTTCGGGCTGCGGCAAGACCACGCTGCTGCGCATTCTCTGCGGCATCGAACAGGCGGACGAAGGCCGCATCCTGTTCCAGGGCGACGACATCACGCGCTGGCCCGCGGCACGGCGCGGCTTTGGCGTGGTGTTCCAGAGCTATGCGCTGTTTCCCAATCTGACGGCCGCGCAGAACGTGGCCTTCGGCCTCAAGGGCCAGCCCGCAGCAAAGGTCAGGGAGCGGGTGCAGGAAATGCTGGCCCTGGTGGGACTGTCGGCCCAGGCCCAGCGCTATCCGGCCCAGCTGTCGGGCGGCCAGCAGCAGCGCATTGCGCTGGCGCGCGCCCTGGCGCCCCAGCCGCGTCTGCTGCTACTGGACGAGCCGCTGTCGGCCCTGGATGCCCAGGTGCGTACCGAGCTGCGCAGCGAAATCCGCCGGCTGCAGCGCCAGCTGGGCATTGCCTCCATCATGGTCACGCATGATCAGGAGGAAGCCCTGTCCATGGCCGACCGCGTGGTGCTCATGCACCAGGGCCGCATAGAGCAGCAGGGCTCGCCCGAGCAGCTCTACGCCAGGCCGGTCAGCCATTTTGCCGCCGGCTTTGTGGGACGCATGAATCTGCTGCCCGCCGTGGCCGGGTCCGGCGATGTGGTGCATGTGGGCGAGGCCCGGATCGACTGCCGCACCCAGGGCTTTGCCGCCGGGCGCGCCCTGCTGGTGGGTGTGCGGCCCGAGAGCGTGGTGCTGCACCCGGCCCAGCCCACGGCGCTGGCCAATCTGTTCCGGGCCCGGGTGGTCGAGACCTCCTTTCTGGGGCCCATGGTCCTGGTGCGCGTCTTCTGCCCCGCACTCCAATGCCAGATCGATGCGCAATGGTCGTTGCGCCATGATGCCAAGCTGCCCGACTGGCTGCAGGGCGAGGTGCTGCTGGAGTTGCCGGCCGCAGCCTTGCAGGCTCTGGCCGCACCCGAAAACCTGCGGAGGGCCGCATGAGCGCCGTAGCCATGATCGTCACGGCGCCAGACAGCGCCGCGCCTGCCCGTGCAAGCCAGCCTTCTGGGCCGGCCAGGCCGCGCCATGGCGCCCTCAACTGGGAGCGCATCTGGCTGGGAGCGCTGGTGCTGGCCATGCTGGGCCTGCTGCTGGTGGCCATTGCCTTGCCGGTGGGCACCTTGCTGGGCCACAGCTTTCTGTCTGCCGACGGAAGCTTCACGGGGCTGGCGCAGTATCTGACCTATGTGCGCACGCCGGGCGTGGGCCAGTCGCTGTTCAACAGTCTGTGGCTGTCGGCCGTCAGCAGCAGCATCTGCGTGGCTCTGGCCTATGTCTATGCCTACGGCCTCACGCGCAGCTGCATGCCGCTGGCGCGCTTTTTCCGCGCCCTGGCACTGGTGCCCCTGCTAGCGCCCTCGCTGCTCATGGCCATCAGCCTGATCTATCTGTTCGGCGCCCAGGGCCTGCTCAAGAGCTGGCTGCTGGGGGCAACCGCCTATGGCCCGTTCGGCATCATCGCGGGCTCGGTGCTCTGGACTTTTCCGCATGCGCTGATGATTCTGTGCACCACCCTGGCTTCGGGCGATGCGCGGCTGTACGAGGCCGCATCCACGCTGGGCGCGGGCCGCTGGCGCAGCTTCTGCCAGGTCACGCTGCCGGCCAGCCGCTACGGGCTGATGATTGCCTGGATCGTGGTCTTCGTGCTGGTGATGACGGACTTCGGCGTGCCCAAGGTCATAGGCGGCAATACGCAGATGCTGGCCACCGATATCTACAAGCAGGTCATAGGCCAGCAAAACCTGTCCATGGGCGCTGTGGTGGCCATGCTGCTGCTGGTGCCCGCCGGCCTGGCTTTTGCGGCCGAGCGCCATCTGCGCGCCCGGCAGGCTGCCACCATGGCCGTGCGCGCCGTGCCGCTGACCCCCCAGCCCCATGCGCCGCTGGACCGGGCCTTGTTGGCCTACTGCGGCCTGATCGCCCTGGTGATGCTGACCGTGATGGGCACGGCCGTGCTGGCCTCGCTGGTCACTTTCTGGCCCTACAACCTCGGCCTGAGCCTGAAGAACTACCGCTTCGACATGATGGACGGCGGCGGCTGGGCCAGCTATGGCAATTCTCTGGCCATGGCCGGCGCCACGGCCGTGCTCGGTGCACTGCTGAGCTTTGTCTCGGCCTATCTGGTGGCCAAGCCCACGGGCTGGGGCCGCACGCGCCAGTGGCTGCATGCGGTGGCCACGCTGCCCATGGCCGTGCCGGGGCTGGCGCTGGGCCTGGGCTATATCCTGTTCTTCAATGCCGGTGCCAACCCTCTGCATTTCATGTACGGCAGCCTGTCCATCCTGGTGCTGTGCTCGGTTGCGCATTTCTTCTCGGTGGCCCATATCACCCAGCTCACGGCCTTGCAGCAGCTCGATGCCGAATACGAGCGCGTAGCGGATTCCATGGGCGTGCCGTTCTGGACGCTGCTGTGGCGCGTGCACCTGCCCGTGTGCCTGCCCGCAGTCATGCAGGTGGCCGGCTATTTCTTCGTGAATGCCATGACCACGGTCTCGGCCGTGGTGTTTCTGTACTCGCCCGAGACCACGCTGGCCTCGGTGGCCGTGCTGGCCATGGATGACGCGGGCGATATCGCTCCCGCGGCCGCCATGGCCACGCTGATCTTTGCCACGGCCGCCGCGGGCCGGCTGCTGATCGCGCTGCTCGATGCCTGGATGCAAAAGCGCACCCAGCATTGGCGCCAGCGTTGAACACGGCAGGCCATGGCCTGCCGCCCCGGATTCCCTGTTCTGTGACCTTCCCGCGCCCCATGGCCCTGGCCGTGGGGCCGGGGTCTGCTTTGTGTTTGTGATGTTATGAAAAATTACGATCTGATCGTGGTGGGGGCCGGCATTGTCGGCCTGGCCCATGCCTATACCGCAGCCAGCCAGGGCAAGTCCGTGCTGGTGATAGAGCGCGATGCCGCCTGCCTGGGGGCATCGATTCGCAACTTCGGCTTTGTGACCGTCACCGGCCAGCGTGCCGGGGCGCATTGGCAGCGCGCCATGCGCTCCCGCGATATCTGGGCGCAGATTGCGCCCCGGGCCGGCATCGAGGTCGTGCACCAGGGCCTGTGGCTGACGGCGCAGCGCCCCGCGGCGGCGGCCGTGGCCGAGGCCTTTATGCGCACCGAAATGGGCGAGGGCTGCGAGCTGCTGACGCCTGCGCAGGCCGCAGACCGCCACGCGGCGCTGCGCACCGAAGGCCTGCAGTCCGTGCTCTATAGCCCGCACGAGCTGCGCGTGGAGTCGCGCACCGCCATCCCGCTGCTGGCGCGCTGGCTGCAGCAGGCGCTGGGCGTGGATTTCGCGTTCAGCGAAGCCGTGCTCGAAGTGGCTACGCCGCGCGTGAGCACCTCGCGCGCCACCTATCACGCCGAGCGCGTGGTGGTCTGCAACAACGCCGATCCGGGCGGGCTGTTTGCCGATGAATGGCGGAACGACCGGGTGCAGCTGTGCCAGCTGCAGATGTTGCGCGTGCGGCCGCAGCCGGGCTTTGTGCTGCAGGGATCGGTCATGGGCGAGCTGAGCATGGTGCGCTACGAAGGCTATAGCGCTCTGCCCGAGGCTGCCGCGCTGCGCACCGAGCTGGAGCGGGACGAGGCCGAAAGCCTGGCCCATGGCGTCCATCTGATCGCCGTGCAGAGCGCCGACGGTTCGCTGGTGGTGGGCGACTCCCACCATTACGGCGCGGCGCCTCAGCCTTTTGCCAGCGACGAGGTCGACAGGCTGATGCTGCGCCATATGAACCAGGCCTTGCGTTTGCAGAATGCCCAGGTGGTTGAGCGCTGGGTGGGCGTCTATCCCTCGTCGCCTGAAGTGCCCTGCATGGTCAAGGCGCCGAACGATGCCACGCGCGTGGTGGCCGTCACCAGCGGCTCGGGCGCCAGTACGGCCTTTGGCCTGGCCGAAGAGGTCTGGAAAAACTGGTAGACACCCCCTGAGCGGCCTCGCCGCTTCCCCCTCTCTCGCTACGCGTGAGGGGGACGGCACCATCGCTGCGGGGCGGCCCTTGCTCGGTGTCCCTGGCCGGAAGGTCGGCGATCAGCGCTGCACAAACAGCGGCGCAATCAGCACGATGAGCAGGATCACGGCCAGCACGGCAAAGGCGATCTTCACCCAGCTATAGGGCCGCTCGCCCGCAATCTGGCCCGTATAGCCGTTGGCCACGATCTGGTAGGTCTTGCTGCCATAGGTATAGCCGACCAGCCAGACCGGCACCAGGATGTGCTTGAAGGTGCGGCCCGAGTACTGGCGCTGCACTTGCAGATTGCGCGGGGTGTCGCCCGGTACCTCGCGTGCGCACATATCGCGCAGCTGGCCGTCCATGTCCTCTTCGTTGATGTTGGCGGCCTTGGACAGATCCACCTGGTAGCGCTCCACCGTCCA
>JAFAIY010000151.1 GCA_019236485.1 Comamonas sp.
GAGCAGCTCACGCATAGCGGCCAGTTCTCCGCGCTGTGGCCGTCCAGCCGCCAGCTCTCGCCCAAGGTGCGCGCCTTTGTGGACTTTGCAAGCGCGCGCCTGTTCCAGGGCCCTAGCCCTATTCCGCAGCCTGGCGCAGCGTGATCATCACCGGCCGCTTGATCACCTCGCGCAGCGCCCACCAGCCCGACAGCCAGGCCAGGGCCGCACCGGCCGCGGCTCCCGCCAGAGGCACCCACCAGAGCACGGACCACTCGAAGTCGAACACCCAGCGCGCAAGCGCCCAGCCCACGGCCAGGGCCACGCAGCTGGCCAGAAAGCCGGCCATCAGCCCCACGCCGGCCAGCTCGGCGCTCTGCACCTGCTGCAGCAGGCTGGCCCGGGCGCCTACGGCGCGCATGATGGCGTACTCGCGCGCACGCTCCTCGCGCGTGCCGGTGACGGAGGCAAACAGCACCACCAGGCCCGCGGCCAGCGTGAAGCCGAACAGGAATTCCACGGCCCGGATGACCTGGTCCATCACCTGCTGCACCTGGGCCAGCGTGCTGCTCAGATCCACATTGGTGATGTTGGGAAACTGGTTGACCAGCGCGTTGTCAAAGCCCTTGAGATCCGGCGCCCGGTAGGCGGCCAGATAGGTGACGGCCACATTGTCCAGCTGCCGCACGGGATAGATCACGAAGAAGTTGGCGCGCATGGAACTCCAGTCCACCTTGCGCAGGCTGGTGATGCGCGCCTCGCTCTGCTCTCCGCCTATGTCAAAGCGCAGCCTGTCGCCCAGCTTCAGCCCCAGGGTCTTGGCAATGCCTTCCTCCATGCTGACGGCCCCCTGCTCCCCGGCGGTCCAGCGGCCGGCCACGACCTGATTGTGCTCGGGCATGGTCTCGGTGGTGGAGAGGTTGAACTCCCTGTCCACCAGGCGCTTGGCTCTGTCCTCGGCATAGTCCTCGGGACTCACCTCCCTGCCGTTGACGGCAATCAGCCGCCCGCGAATCATGGGATACCAGTCATAGCTTTGCACGCCCGCTTTCTTCAGCGCGGCCTGGAAGTCCTGCGCCTGGTCGGGCTGGACATTGATCACAAAGCGGTCCGGCGCATTGGCCGGCGTGGCCTGGCGCCAGCTGGCGATCAGATCGGTGCGCAGCAGCACTAGCAGCACCAGCGCCAGCAGACCCACGGCCAGCGAGCTGACCTGGACCACGGCATACACGGGCCTGGCCGAGACCTGGCGTGTGGCCATGACCAGCCAGCGCGGTGCCGTGGACTCATTGACCAGGCGGCGCAGCAGCTTGACGGCCAGCCAGGCCAGGCCCGCAAACAGCAGCACGGCGGCCGCAAAACCGCCCACGGCGATCAGGCCCAGCTTGATGTCGCTGCTCACCGCCATCAGCAGTGCCGCGAAACCGCCGACACCCAGGGCCAGCACCAGATAGGACGCGGGCCTGAGCGCGCCCAGATCGCGCCGCATCACCCGCAGCGGTGGGACCTGGGCCAGCTGCAGCACGGGCGGCAGGCCAAAGGCCAGCAGCAGGGTCAGGCCCATGCCCACGCCGAAGGCCGCGGGCCAGATGCGGGCTGCTGGCAGGCCGGCCTCCACCAGTCCCGCCAGCAGCCAGACAAACACATGGTGCACGGCCCAGCCCAGCAGCACGCCGGCGATGCTGGAGGCCAGGCCTATGCAGACGAACTCGACCACATAGGCCAGAGCGATGCGGCGCTGGCTCTGGCCCAGCACGCGCAACATGGCCGAGGCATCCAGATGGCTGTTGGCAAAGGAGCGCGCGGCCAGCGCCACGGCCACGGCCGACAGCAGCGCGGCCAGCAGCGCCACGAGGCTCAGGAATTTCTCGGCGCGATCCAGGGTCTGGCGCATCTCGGGACGGCCGCTCTCCAGCGATTCGATGCGCACCCCATGCAGGCTGCCGGCCTGCTGCTGGGCCCAGAGCAGATAGCGCTGCGCCGCCTGCTCGCCGCTGCGGCCGGCCGCGGCCGCCACGGCCAGCCGGTAGGTGATGCGGCTGGCCGGCTGCACCAGCCGGGTCGCGGGCAGGTCCGCGCTGTTGAGCATCACGCGCGGCGCAAAGCTCATGAAACCCGCACCACGGTCGGGCTCGATCACGATGATGCTCGCGATCCTGAAGGCCGCATCGCCCAGCAGCAGGGTGTCGCCCACGCCTATGCCCAGGGATTCCAGCAGGGGCGCGTCCACCCAGACCTCGCCGCGCGCCGGTATGCCCGCAGCTGGGTGCGGCGCCTGTCCCGGGCCCTGACTCAGCGTCAGCCGGCCGCGCAGCGGGTAGCCGGGATCCACGCTTTTGAGCGCCACCAGACGGCTCGCCCCGCCCTGGGCCTGCCCGGCCCGCGCCATGGTGGGAAAGCTGGCCGAGGCCACGGTCTCCAGCCCCTGCAGCCTGGCCTGCTGCACAAAAGCCGCGGGGGCGGGGTTGTCGCTGACCACCACCACATCGCCGCCCAGCAGCTGGCGCGCATCGCGCTGCAGCCCGGCCTGCAGCCTATCGGCGAAAAAACCCACCGAGGTGAGCGCGGCCACGGCCAGCAGCACGGCCACGATGATCAGGCGCAGCTCTCCCGCGCGCAGATCGCGCCAGAGGTTGCGCAGTCCCAGAATCCAGACAGAAGATGCTTGCATGGCCTGCACGATAGCGCAGCCGCCGGCTACAGCAGTCAAACCCGGTCAAGACCCCATCGGCAATCGGCCACGGCTGGGTGGAAATATTGATGGATTGACGGCGACAGGCCCTGGTGCCTAGTCCGCCGGCCTACGGGCCCGGCCATGGCCTCGGTATCACGGCTGCTCTTCGTGCACCGACGTAGAACTGCCTACGTCCCGCAGGCTCTGCAGCCGCTACCATGGGCTGCATGAATGCCGCCCCGACCTCTCCCACTCCCGAACTGACCGCTTTTCTCCACGCCATCCCCAAGATGGAGCTGCACTGCCACCTGCTGGGCACGGTGCGCAAGAACACTTTCATTGACCTGGTGCAGCGCGCCAGGGCGCCGCTGAGCCTCGACGAAATCGAAGCCTTCTACACGCGCGGCGAAAAGCCCGTGGGCGTGCTGCGTGTGCTGCGCGCCCTTGATCAGTGGCTGCTGCAATCCCCGGCCGATCTGGAGCGCATCACCTACGAATATCTGCAGGATGCGGCGGCCCACAATGTGCGCTATGCCGAGTTTTTCTGGAACCCCACGGGCACGGTGCAATGCTCGGGCATGAGCTATGGCCAGGCGCAGCAGGCGATTCTGGCCGGCGCCGCAGCCGCGCAAAAAGACTGCGGCATACGCGGCCGCCTGCTGCCGTCCATAGACCGCGAGGCCCCGGCCGAAGCCGCGGTGCAGATGGTGGAATGGATGCTGGCCAACCGCCACGACGAGGTGCCCGGCATAGGCATAGACTACCGCGAGAACGAGCGTCCGCCCGAACTCTTCGTCGAGGCCTACGCGCTGGCGCGCAAAAACGGCCTCAAGACCACGGCCCATGCCAGCGAGTTCGGCCTGCCCTGGAACAATCTGCAGACCGCCATCGAGGTTCTCAAGGTGGACCGCGTGGACCATGGCTATACCGTGATCGACAACCCCGAACTTGCCCGGCGCTGTGCGGACCTGGGCATTGTCTTCACGGTGGTTCCGACCAACTCCTACTATCTGCGCACGCTGGCGCCCGAGCGCTGGGCGCTGGACCATCCCATCCGCCAGATGCCGGCCATGGGCCTGCGCGTGCACCCCAACACCGACGACCCGACGCTGCACCATGTGGACCCCACGGGAGCCTGGAGCAAGATGGTCTGCGACTTTGGTTTTTCCATCGCCGACCTCAAGAGCTTTATGCTCAACGGCATAGACGCGGCCTGGATAGACGGCAGCGAAAAGCGCAGCCTGCGCCAGCAGTGGACGGCGGAGTTCGACACGCTGCGCGCCAAGGCCGGCATATAAAGCATTCCGCGCGCCATCCCTTGCCGGAGCAGCGCTTCAAGCTATCAAACCGGGGGCAAGTGGCCCTTGCTTCCCCATCCGCCCGGGGGCTGGCAAGGCCCAGCCCTTATCATCGCCGGCATGCAGCTTGGCTACACCATCATCTACGTGCCTCAGGTCGCGCAGTCGCTAGAGTTCTTCGACCGGGCCTTCGGTCTGAAGACGCGCTTTCTCCATGAGTCGGGCGACTATGGCGAGCTCGAGACCGGCGCCACCACCCTGGCTTTTGCCTCCCATGCCCTGGGCCGGGCCAACCTTCCCGACGGCTATGTTGCGGCCAGCGAATCGCCCAGGCCCCTGGGCTTCGAGATTGCGCTGACCACGGCCGAGGTCCTGGCCTCATACGAGCGCGCCATAGCCGCCGGAGCGGCAGGCATCAAGTCCCCCGAGCGCAAACCCTGGGGCCAGACCATCGCCTATGTACGCTGCCCCGACGGCACGCTGGTCGAGCTCTGCACGCCCATAGGCGGGTGACGGGCAAGGCGGCGATTCATCGCCGCGACCGCACATTACCGCCGCTGCGGGGCTTGGGCCGCTCAGTCCAGCTGGATCTGGCCCGCCACGTTGTCGACGACCACCGGAGTCTCGAAATAGCTCACGCTGGGCTCGGTCTGGTATTTTTCGCGCACAAAAGCGCGCCAGGCATCGGTGTACATCGCTTCGGCATCTTCCCTGCTTTTCCAGAGATAGACGCCGCCCGCAGTCTTGCCGTCCTGGCTCAGCACATACTGCTTGCGCAGCAGGCCGCGCACGTCCCGGTACTTGGGCGCCGTGCTCTTGAAGATTTCGCGGGCCTCGTCCAGCGTGATCGCCTGCGGCAGATTGAAGGTCGTAATGGTGGTGATCAAGAGGGTCTCCCTGAGCGGCTGCTATCTCCAGCCCATATTACCCAAAGCCATCTGCTCCCTGCGAATTGCGACCATGCCCCGCTGCGTTGGCGACGGCCCGGAACATCGTCATGCGAGCTCGGAGCCAGGAAGCCCCCCCTAGAATCCCAGGCTTGTATCTTTTTGTTTCTTTCCCATGAGAGCATTGCTACTTGCCCCGGTCGTGGTCCTGGCCGCCACCGGATGCATCCAGGACGACAAGACGCCGCCGGAAAAGCTGACGCTTGAGGTGGCCACCCAGAATGCCCAGAGCAGCGTGGTCCCCGGCGTCGAGACGCGCAACTTCAAGCGCGAAAACGGCTGGGTCGACACCAAGGCCGCCAATCTGTACCTGGTTCGCTACAACTACGAGATGGCATTGACCCGCGACCTGCCGGAAGCGGCCCTGGAGCTCGCGAAAATCTATGAGCAGAACCAGAAGGGGAATCAGAAAAACTCCGGCTTCATGGGCATCAACGAGTGGGGCAATCTGTTCCAGCTGAAGATCAATGCCAACAACTGGATCAACGGCCAGGACAACTTTGCCCAGCGACGCGACCGTTTTCTGAGCCAATGCGCACCCTGCTCCCAGTACTGGAACTCCGACGAGGGCGGCAAGGACGCAGCGGAGCTGCGGCGCTACTCCTATATACAGGCCTGGTCGCATCTGGAAGGCATGGGCTTCACCGATGGGCAGAAGAAGGGCGATGGCGTGCCCTGGAATATCAGCCCGTCCTTCATGAAGACCGAGAACGGCTGGATGGAAGCCAAATAATACGCGGCGCCGGCAGTGCCGGCCTCAGGCCATGGCCGCATCCGCCAACAGCGGCTCCACGGCGATCTGGTCGCGCCCGGATTCCTTGGCCTGGTACAGCAGCCTGTCCGCCGCCGTCACGACCTGCGGAATGCTCGCCTCAAAGGACAGCGCTGCGATGCCGAAGCTCATGGTCACGCCCTGGCCCGGCTGCAGCACATAGCCGCTGGCGCTGACCTTGGCGCGGATTCGCTGCGCGACCTGCTCCGCGGCCTCGAGATCCGAACGGGTCAGCAGCAGCACGAATTCCTCGCCGCCAAACCGCGCCACCAGGTCCTCGCCGCGAACGTTCTCCAGCATGGCATGGGCCACGGCCTTGAGCACCATATCGCCATACTCATGGCCCCAGCTGTCGTTGACCTGTTTGAAATGGTCGATATCGCCGATCAGAATCGAGATCGGCCCGGTTCCTGGCTCACGGTTGAGCTTTTCGGCCGCTTCCCAGAAAGCGCGCCGGTTCAGCAAACCGGTGAGCGAGTCGTGGTTGCGCTCGTCGCGCAGGGTGAGCATGGCATCCCGCATGGCGACGATGAGCAGCAGACCGGAGAACAGCAGGCTGAACAGCAGCGAGCCCAGCATGGTGACCAGCCAGTAGATGGAGACCGTCATGTCCTTGAGTTCGGTAAACCCCAGGACCAGCACCATGGCCGGGCGCAACATGGTGTAGATGGCGAACAGGCCATAAGACCAATACAGCAGCTTCTCCAGCCTGTCCTTGCTCGCCTGCCTGCGCACAATGGCCGGAAACGGCAAAAAATGAATGATCCCCAGCCCCAGGTTCAGCCACAGCGTGCGCACCGCAATGCTGTCCTGCACCGCGCTGTTCTGGTAGAGGATGGCCAGAACCAGCGCCGCGACCACCGCCGAAATCTTGGGAAACGCGGAGACCGAGAACTTGTGGGCCACGCCCAGGGTGCAGAGCCAGGCGCCGCTCAGATAGATGGCTCCCGTGTATACCGCCCACCTGGACAGCTCGGTCTTTGGAATAATGCTTTGCCAGCCCAGGCCTATCCCAGTCAGCACCAGGCCGCAAGCGGTCCAGAGCAGGAATAGCGAACGGCGCTGAATCAGCCAGCAAAGTCCCAACAGGCCACCGAGAACCGTGATGCAGGCCGGTGCAACCAATACATAAAGCTGATTGTTGCTAAGCATTCGAAGAGCCCATCGGTGATGACTGGTTCACGCGGCCACGTCTCTGGCGGCGCTCGTGCCCTGCGAGCTGCGAAGCCCGCACAGCACCAGGCAGCCTGTGGCGACGATGTTAGCAATGGTTCGAATTCATGAGCAATGTTTCAAAATGCCTGTTACCAATTTGAATGGCGCGTGAAGAGCTGCCGGAAGCCGCCGCACCAACCCCATCAGGAGTCGATCAGGTGACAAACAAAGAACCAGCGGTATTCCGCGTGCTCATGATCTGCACGGGAAACATCTGCCGCAGCCCCACGGCCCATGGCGTGCTGGAAAAAATGGTGGCAGACGCCGGGCTGCAGGACCTGGTGCAGGTCGATTCCGCAGGCACCCAGGGCTATCACGTGGGCGAGGCCCCCGATGCCCGCAGCCAGCAGCACGCGAAACTCCGCGGCTACGACCTCAGCCGGCAGCGCGCTCGCCAGCTGAGGGCGCAGGACTTCGAGGACTTCGATCTGCTGCTGGTCATGGACGAGAGCAACGAGATCGCGGCGCGCAAGATAGGCTCGCCCGCACAGCAGCAGCGCATGAAGCGGCTGACCGACTACTGCCAGCGCTTTGATGAGCGCGAGGTGCCCGACCCCTATTACGGCGGCGCCCAGGGCTTCGAGCATGTGCTCGATCTGGTGGAAGACGCCTGCCGGAATCTGCTGCAGACCATCACCCAAAATCGCCAGACCTGAATGGAGCTTTCCATGAATTTGCCGAAATTTCGACTCAGCCCCAATGCCTATGCACTGGATCTGTTTGTGGCCGAAAGCGGCATCTGTTCCTGCTGCGGTCAGGCACGCGAGCTCAAGTACAACAGCTCTTTCTACAGCCTCGAAACGCCCGACTATCTGTGCCCCTGGTGCATTGCCGACGGCAGCGCAGCCCAGCGCTACGAGGGCGAATTCAACGACTATCTGGGCATAGAGGGTGTCAGCAGCGACCTCGCCGAATCTGACAGCATTGCCATAGAGCGTGAGCTGCTGCAGGAAGTCTGCAGCCGCACGCCCAGCTATCACAGCTGGCAGCAAGAGCAATGGCTGGTGCATTGCAACCAGCCCTGCGCCTTTGTGGGCTATACCGATTACGCCGAAATCCAGACCCTGCAGGCCGAGCTGCAAGGCGATATCGCCGGCATGCCCGAGCGTTATCTGCAGGCCATCAGCAAGACCGGCGATCCCGTGGGTGGCTATCTGTTTCGCTGTATGGAGTGCGGCAGGCACCGGCTGCACACCGATTGCACCTGAAGCATGAACACGGACATCATGCAGGTGGAGTGCAGCCACCATCTCGACGCCAGCGAAGCTGATGCCGAAGGCTTTTTCGAGTACTACTACGAGTACGACATCTACCGCTTTACGCTGGACGGCATGAGCCTTGTGGTGCGCAGCTATAGCGATACCTGCGAGCAAGCCAGCGTGCTGCGACTGGAAGAAGCCGGCAAGTCACGCCCGCTGCAGCCCAAGGATCTGAAAAGACCTCTTGTCCAACAGGCGCGGGAGCATCTGCAAAGCCTGGGCAAGCAGGAACTGCGCTGGTTCAACCCCAGGCATGCGCGTTACGACCCGCTTTGAGCAGGCCACCGAGCGCTCGGGCTACGACGCACCCACCGCCAGCTCATGGCGACCGCAGACACCCGGCACCTCGGCGTCCGGGAAACACCAGGCCATGAAGACACACATCCACCATTTCGTGTGCTCATGGTCTGCCGGAAAATCCAGGGCCAGACCGTGCTGGCGAAGTTCTTGGACAGGAAAGGGCCCAGCGGCTGGTATTCCCAGGCCTGGATGTCTCGTGCGCTCCAGTCGTTGAACAGCGTGATGCCGAAGACATGCTGCTCGGCAGCCTGCATGGACACGGGCACGCCCTGGACGTTGGGCTGGCCGATGAAGATGCCCAGCTCCAGCTCGATGTCCAGCCACGCACAGGGCGCCAGCACGGGCTGAGCCGCATCGGGCGCCCTGGACTGGCCCATGGGACGATGAAAGGACGAGCCGCTGGCCTGCAGCGTGGAGACACGGCCGTGGTAGCCGATGGGCACCCATTTGTAATTGGGCAGCAGCGGGTTGTCGGAACGGAACTGCCGGCCGATTTCGGAGGCGTGGTGAATGCCGACGTAGAAGTCGGTGTAGTCATCCACCTCGCAGGGCAGACCCAGCTCCACGGCAGACTGGGGCGGCAGCGCGGGCTCCCATGCCAATTGCCTGGTGCTTCCCGCACGCAAGCCTTCGGAAAGTGCCTGGCACAGGGCCTGGCGCTCTTGCGGCGTGACCTGCATCAGCCGGTGCATGTCCGCATGGTCGATCAAGCCGGCGGCGCGCAGGTCCAGCACCTGGTCGCCGATGCGCCAGCCGCTCTCACCCGCCGTGCGGAAGCGGCCGGAGGGCACCTAGTCCTCGGCAATGACCAGCACGAAGTCCATCTTCAGCATCTGGTTGTACCAGAGCACGGTTTCCTTGGCGTCCCTTCAGCGGTAGGCCACGCGATGGATGCGGTCGATCTTCATGGCGCTCACTCCTTGGCGGTTTCGAGCACGCCGCGGTTGATCTGGTCGCGTTCCATGGACTCGAACAGCGCCTTGAAGTTGCCCTCGCCGAAGCCTTCGCGGTAGTTGCCCTTGCGCTCGATGAACTCGAAGAACACGGGGCCCAGCAGCGGCTCGGAGAAGATCTGCAGCAGCAGGCGCGGCTGGCCGCCTTCGGTGGTGCCGTCGAGCAAGATGCCGCGCGACTGCAGCTCGCCCACAGGCTGGCCGTGGCCAGGCAGGCGCTTGGCGAGGTTCTCGTAATAGATGTCGTTGGGCGCGGTCAGCAGCGGAATGCCAGCCATCTGCAGGCTGTCGATGGCCGTGGGCAGGTCTTCGCACAGCAGCGCGATGTGCTGGATACCCTCGCCGTTGAACTTCATCAGGAATTCCTCGATCTGGCCACCGCCCTGCTTCGCTTCCTCGTTCAGGGGAATGCGGATCAGGCCGTCAGGCGCAGTCATGGCCTTGGAGGTCAGGCCCGTGTACTCGCCCTGGATGTCGAAGTAGCGGATTTCCTGGAAGTTGAACAGCTTGTTGTAGAAGTCGGCCCAGTAGGCCATGCGGCCGCGGTAGACGTTGTGCGTGAGGTGGTCGACGACCTGGAAGCCGTGGCCCTTGGGATTGCGGTCCACACCGGGCAGGAACTCGAAGTCGATGTCGTAGATGGACTTGCCGTCTTCGTAGCGGTCGATCAGGTACAGCGGCGCACCACCGATGCCCTTGATGGCGGGCAGACGCAGTTCCATGGGGCCGGTGGGAATGTCCACGGGCTGCGCGCCCAGCTCCAGCGCACGCTTGTAAGCCTTGTGCGCATCCTTGACACGGAAGGCCAGGCCACAGGCGCTGGGGCCGTGCTCGGCCGTGAAATAGGCAGCCTGGCTCTTGGGCTCGCGGTTGATGATGAAATTGATGCCACCCTGGCGGTACAGCACCACATCCTTGGAGCGATGCTTGGCCACCAGCGTGAAGCCCAGCTTCTCGAACAGCGGCTCCAGCACGCCGTCGGCAGGCGAGGCGAACTCGACGAATTCAAAGCCGCACAGGCCCATGGGATTTTCGAACAAATCGGTCATGACGAGGTTTCCTGCAAAAAAATGAAATGGATACGACTTACGCAAATCAGGCTCAGGCAAGACGTTTACCCCATGGGCATGCCTCTTATGCACCCTTGTTTGCGTAAGTCCTGATGGATGATGGCGCGATCAGACTGCTTTATCCAGCGCCTGGACTTCGATCTCAACGCCAACGCCAAAAACCAGCTGGGCCTGCACCAGGCTGCGCACCGGATAACGGCCTTCCTTGAAATAGCTGGCGTAGACCTTGTTGAAGGCATCGAAATGAGCCAGGTCGCTGAGCCAGATATTGGCCTTCACCACGTCGTCCAGCGAGCTGCCCACTGCCTCCAGCCGCGCCGCGATGGCCTTGAGAACGGCGTGTGTCTGCTCTTCGATGGAGCCGGTGAGCGGGCGCTTGTCCTCGCCGAAGGGAATCTGCCCCGACAGCATCAGAAAGCCGCCTGCGCGGACTGCGGAAGAGAAGGGCATGCCGCCGGGCGCGGGGTAGAAGGTTGCAGTGGAGTTCATCGAAATGCTCTCAAGGTTCAGGGGTTACAACAGGCTGGCGCAACGGTCTGCGCAAGCCCTCATTCACACGACTTACGCAAATCAGGTTCAGGCAAGCGCTTTTCCTCAAAAAAACAGTCCTGACGCATCCTTGTTTGCGTAAGTCCTCTTTCAATCAAACTGCAGTCTGCACCAGCCGGACGGGCTGGCGAAAAACCATGCGGTACATGGCATAGACCGCCAGCACCCACACCGGAATGGCATAGGCCGAGGCACGTACGCCGGGCGTGAGCAGCATCACGACCACCACCAGCACCATGGCAGCCAGGCAGATGTAGTTGGTCAGCGGGAACAGCGGTGCCTTGAAGCTGCGCTGCGTGCCCTTGGCATCATGCAGCTTGCGGTAGTTCAGGTGCGAAATGATGATGATGGTCCAGATGATCACCAACGCCGCCGTGATCAACGAGATCAGCAGCTCGATCACGCCGGCAGGAGCCACATAGTTCAGCACCACGCAGAATGCCGTGACGATGCCGGGGTAGACGATGGCCTTCACGGGCACGCCGCGCTTGTTGACTTCGGCCAGCGACTTGGGAGCGTTGCCTTCCTGGGCCATGCCGTACAGCAGACGGCTGGAGCTGTAGACCATGCTGTTGTAGACCGACAGCGTGGCCGTGAGGATCACGAAGTTCAGCATATGCGCGGCCAGATGCTCGCCCATGCCCGAGAACACCAGCACAAAGGGACTGCTGCTGTAGGTGCCGCCACCGGCCTTGAGCTGGGCCACCAGATCGGTCCAGGGCGTCAGCGACAGCAGCACGGCCATCGAGCCCACATAGAACAGCAGCACGCGCACCATGAGCTGGTTGATCGCCTTGGGGATGACCTTGCGCGGCTCTTCGGTTTCTGCAGCGGCAAAGCCCAGCATTTCCACGCCGCCGAAGGCGAACATGATGAAGGCAAAGGCCATGAACAAGCCCTTGAAGCCGTTCGGCAGGAAACCGCCTTGCGTCCACAGGTTGCTGATCGACTGCGTGGGGTTGTGCGTGGTGGACAGCAGGTAAATGCCGGTGGCGATCATCGCCACCACGGCCACGATCTTGATCAGCGCGAACCAGAACTCAAACTCGCCATAGGCCTTGACGTTGATGAAGTTCACGCCGTTGATGAGCACAAAGCACACGGCGGCCGTCACCCAGACCGGGATCTCGGGCCACCAGAACTGGATGAACTTGCCCACGGCCGTCAACTCCAGCATGCCCACCAGCACATAGAGGGCCACGCAGTTCCAGCCCGACAGGAAACCGGCAAAGCGACCCACGTAGCGGTTGGCGAAATAGCTGAACGAACCGGCCGAGGGCTCCTCGACCAGCATCTCACCCAGAAAACGCATGATGAAGAAGATCAGCAGGCCGCCGATGGTGTAGCCCAGCAGCACGCCAGGGCCGGCCAGCTCGATGATGCCGGCCGAGCCCAGAAACAGCCCGGTGCCTATGGTGCCGCCCAGCGCAATCAGCTGGATATGGCGGTTCTTGAGCTTGCGCTCCAGATGCCCGTTGGAGGAAGGGGTATGCATGGTTTGTCTCCTGTTATCTATATCTACCTATGCGGATCCGAAAGGCGCTTACTGCTCGGCCCGGCCGCGCCACATATCCCATGCCAGCGTGAGTCCCACGCCGACATCGCGCAGCGGGCGCGGCGGGATGTAGTTGGCTGTGCCCTCGACGAGGAAGTCGTCGATCAGCGGGTTCTTGCGGCCCAGCGCCAGGTCGGCGATCAGCATGCCGGCAGCGGTGTGGCGCACGATGCCCGAGCCGTTGCAGCAGGACGCGGCCCAGGCGTTGTCGCCAATCCGGCCAAAGGCAGGCGCATGGTTGTGCGAGACCGCCAGCCAGCCCATCCAGAAATGCTCGAGCTCGATGGCTCCGAGTTGTGGAAAGCGGCGGCGCAGCAGCGCCTGGTTCATGGCCCTGGCCTTGGCGCGGCGCCCGTCGGTGGTGCGCAGGCTGGGGGAATACTCGAAACCCTGGCGAATCATCAGCCGTCGGTCGTGCGTCAGACGTACCGTGGAACCCGCCACGCCATGCGCGGGCGTCACGCCCCAGGCGGCATCCGAGCCCAGTTGGGCGATCTGGGCATCGCTGAGCGGATGGGTGAGGCTGGCAAACAGCAGAATCGGTACCTGGCGCTCCTCGTAGACACCGAATGACTGCGAGAACGCATTGACGGCCAGGATGGCCTTGCGCGCGCGGATGCTGCCCTGGGCCGTGCGGACAAAGGGAGCGGCGCCTTCGAGCTTCGCCTCGATGACCGGCGAGTTCTCGAACAGCTGTACCTGGGGCGGCAGGCTGTCGGCCAGACCACGCACCAGCGCCGCGGGATTCATGAGGCGCGTGCCCGGCGTGTAGACGGCTGCCGCGTAGTAGTCGGTGCCTATGCGCTGGCGCAGCGCATCACGGTCCAGATATTCATGGGACTCCTGCCAGGC
>JAFAIY010000379.1 GCA_019236485.1 Comamonas sp.
AGGTTCTGGAAGCCCGCGGCCTTGCAGGCCTCGGCCGTGAGCTCGCGCGCAGCGGGATCAAAGGAGGCGGGAATGGTGACCGTGATGTCCTGGGCGTCAAAAGGCGCCTCGGGATGGGCCTGCTCCCAGGCCCAGCGCAGATGCGACAGATAGCGGATGGAGGCCGTCAGCGGCGAGACGCGGTGCACCTCGGGCGGCGCATCGGCCGGCAGCAAGGGGCTGCGGCGGTCCACGCCGGGGTGGCACAGCCAGCTCTTGGCGCTGGACACCAGCCGGATCGGCGTGGCCGCGCCGCGCGTGCGCGCCATCTCGCCGACCACGAAATCCTGTTGGGCGCCCCAGGGCAGGGCCATGTCGGCCGCCGTGAGCTCGCTTTCGTGCGGCAGATACAGAAAGGACGGCAGCAGGGGCTTGGCCTCGACGCTGGCCGGGCCCGTGAGCTGGGGAATGTCCAGCACGCCCTGCACCACCTTCTCGCCGTCGCTGGCCGTTCTGTCCACCCAGGAGAGCGCGCAGTGCGTGGTGCCCAGGTCTATGCCGATGCTGTACTTTGCGTGGTCCATGCTCACAGCTCCACCTCGGCCTGGGCAATGACCTTGACGGCCTGAATGTCGGTCAGCTGGGGCAGCTTGACTTCGGTGACCTGCCAGCCGCGGTGGCCCAGGGTGCCCGTGAACGGGGCCTGGCCCACCACATTGCCGGTCAGGCGCACGGCGGCGGCATCAAAGCCAGCCTGCAGCGTGACGCGCGCGCCCTCGGCCTCGCTGCGCACGGGCGCAATCGCGAAATGCTCGCGCAGCACCTTGCGGCAGCCCTCGTGCACCACGCGGGCCGCGGCGCCGATCTCGGCATCGGTATAGGGCGCGACCTCTTCCTGGATAAAGTCCACAAAGCGCGCCTCGCGCTGCAGCAGGCCCAGCAGCTGCAGGGCCGCGGTATCGGTCGGGATTTCAACGGTCTTCTCGACCAGTTTCTCGACGGGCACCTCGACGCGCTTTTCCACGGTCTTCTCGACGATCTTTTCCACGGGTACTTCCACGCGAACTTCGACGATCTTCTCGACGGGAACCTCGACGCGCACCTCCTTGGGAGCGACATCGGCGGCAAAGGCCTCGCCGGCGCGCACGCGGCTCACATCGGCGGCCAAGCGGCCATTGCCGAGGATGGCGAAAAAGCTGCCGATCGCGATGGCGATGCGGCTGAGGAATGAGGGGGGAGTATTGGCGGTCATGGAATCTGTCTCAAAACAGGCTCGCGCAGGCCAGGATCATCTGCCCTCGCGGGCCGGCGCTGCGCAAACCGAAAACGAGCCGGACCCGGCGGCATGGCCAAGCCCTGGCGGCAAGGCCGGGACGCAAGGGAACATATGCGCGCGGGCCTGTGCAATAGGCGCAGATGTTACCCAAAAGCACAAGCTGCCGTCCCGCTACGGCTTTGCGGCCCCAAGGCATGGGTCCGCAGGTCATACGCCTAGCGCATGACCTTCTTCCGTTTCATCGTTATGACAGCGCTGCTATTTGCCTGATAGTTGATGCAGGCACTTGACGGCCGGCGCATTCCGCCGGCCTCTGCCACCCCACTTTCCGAGGAGACTACCCCATGCGCTTGATGACCGCGAACATAACGCTGGCATGCACCGTCCTTCTGGCCGCCTTCGGCGCCCAGGCACAAACCGCACAGAGCGGCACGCTGGACAAGATCCAGAAGGCCGGCAAGGTCGTGATCGGCGTGCGCGAAAGCTCCGCCCCCATGGCCTATGCCATAGGCGCCAACCACCGCTTCACCGGCTACCACGTGGAGCTGTGCGAGAAGGTCCTGGCGCAGATCGCGCCCAGCGCCAAGATCGAATACATGGCCATCACCGCCCAGAACACCATGCCCCTGGTGCAGAACGGCACGGTGGACCTGGGCTGCGGCCCCACGACCAACAACCTCAGCCGCCAGAAGCAGGTGTCCTTTGCCGTCACCACCTATGTGAGCCAGGTGCGCATGGCCGTGCGCTCCGACTCGCCCGTGACCTCGTTCAAGCAGCTGGACGGCAAGAACGTCGCGGCCTCGGCCGGCACCACCGCCGTGCAGCTGCTGCGCAAATACAGCCACGACAACAATGTGAAGCTGCCGACCCAGCTGGGCAAGGACCACTTCGAGAGCTTTCTGATGCTGGAGTCCGGCCGCGCCGACGCCTTTGTGCTCGACGACAATCTGCTGGCCGGCGTGATCGCCAACTCCAAGGACCCCAAGGGCTACAAGATCGTGGGCGAGGTGCTGGGCTCCGAACCCATCGCGCTGCTGATGCGCCGGGACGACCCCACGTTCAAGAAGGCCGTGGACGATGCGCTGGTGCGCATGATGAAGTCCGGCGAAGTCGCCAAGATCTACGACAAGTGGTTTATGCAGCCCATCCCGCCCAAGGAGATGCCGCTGAACCTGCCCATGAGCGACACGCTCAAGCAGCTGCTGCAGGAGCCCAACGACAAGCCGCTCGAAGCCTATAACAGCTGAGGCGCCGCTTATAGTTCGATAGCTGGCAGCGCCCTATGCATGGGCGCTTCGGCTGCATCTCAACTTCAAACTCTTCAAGGAGCTGCGCCAACAGCTCCTTTTTTCATAGTCATCACGGTGCCGCAGGCGGCGCGAATTCCTGAGCCGCCTGCTTGAGCCAACTCTGGAAGGCCTGCAGCGGCGGATAGGCGGAGCGGCTGGTCGGCCAGGCCAGGTAGTAGCGCTCGGCGCTTTCCACCTCGGGCAGCTGGGGCAGGGCCTGGACCAGATCGCCGGTCTGCAGCTCGCGCAGGATCAGAAACTTGGGCAGCAGCGCCACGCCCACGCCGGCGATCGCGGCCTGTGCGGCCGTCGCAAACTGATCGAACAGCATGCCCTGCATATCGCTGGCCTCGCAGCCCTGGCTGCCGAACCAGCGCCGCCAGGCATCGGGGCGCGAGGCCAGATGCAGCAGCGGCGCGCGCAGCAGATCCTGGGGCCGCGCAAAACCGTGGCGAGCCGCGACCTCGGGGCTGCAGGCCGGCACCACGGTCTCGCTCATCAGAAACTCCAGCTCCGCGCCCGGCCAGTTGGGCAGGCCGAAATGAATGGCCGCATCCACGGCCTCGAGCTGGAAGTCGAACTGCGACAGCCGCGTGGTCAGATTGATGGTGATGCCCGGGTGCGCGCTGAAAAACTGCGGCAGCCGCGGCGCCAGCCAGCGCGTGCCGAAGGTCGGCAGTATGGCCAGGTTCAGGCTGCCGCCTTGCGGGTTGGTGCGAAAGCCCAGCGTGGCATTGGAGATGCGCACCAGGGCCGCGCGTATCTCCTGCGCATAGGCCTGGCCCGCAGCACTCAGGCGCACGGTCTGGCGCTCTCGCACAAAGAGCTCGGTGCCCAGGCGCTCTTCCAGCGCGCGGATCTGGCGGCTGACGGCACTTTGCGTGAGATGCAGCTCGGCCGCGGCCGCGGTAAAGCTCTGGTGCCGCGCCGAGGCCTCGAAGGCGCAGAGCAGGGACATGGGGGGCAGAAAGCGTCGGGACAGCTGCATGGTCGTAGCGGTAAAAAGGCTGGAACACAGGTTCATTCCATTTGGGTATGACCTGCAGGCCGGATTATCGTTTGACCGAAGTCAGGACAGCGCAGAACATGTGGCGTATCTTTGCGGTCCAGCCAGTGGCGCGGCCGTTCCAGTCAACCCAGCTCTTCTGTCCCGTCATGAGTGCCACGCATTCCACCAGCTCCCGCCTTGTTTCCAACGACGAGATCCGCACGCGTTTCTCGCGCGCCATGTCCGAGATGTACCGCCAGGAAGTGCCGCAGTACGGCACGCTGATCGACCTGGTGGCCGAGGTCAACGCCCAGGCCCTGCAGGCCGACCCGGCGCTGCGCGAGCGCATGGCCAGAAGCGGCGAGCTCGAGCGCCTGGATGTGGAGCGCCACGGCGCCATCCGCGTGGGCACGGCCGAAGAACTGGCCACGCTGCGCCGTTTGTTCGCCGTGATGGGCATGGAGCCCGTGGGCTATTACGACCTCTCGGTGGCCGGCGTGCCCGTGCACTCCACGGCCTTCCGCCCCGTGCATGACGACGCTCTGCTGGCCAACCCGTTCCGCGTCTTCACCTCGCTGCTGCGCCTGGAGCTGATCGCCGATGCGGCGCTGCGTGCGCAGGCCGCCGAGATCCTCAAGCGCCGCCAGATCTTCACGCCGCGCGCGCTGGAACTCATAGCCCAGGCCGAGCGTGACGGCGGACTGGACAGCCAGGATGCCGATGCCTTTGTGCAGCAGGCGCTGGAGACCTTCCGCTGGCATAGCGACGCCACCGTGGACGCGACCACCTACGAGGCCCTGCAGAAGTCCCACCGCCTGGTGGCCGATGTGGTGTGCTTCAAGGGCCCGCACATCAACCACCTGACGCCACGCACGCTGGACATAGACCTGGCCCAGGCCGGCATGCCCGCGCGCGGCATGGATGCCAAGGACGTGGTCGAGGGCCCGCCCCAGCGCGCCTGCCCCATTCTGCTGCGCCAGACCAGCTTCAAGGCGCTCAAGGAGACCATACGCTTTACCGGTGCCGACAGCGCCGGCGCCCATACCGCGCGCTTCGGCGAGATCGAGCAGCGCGGCGTGGCGCTGACGCGCAAGGGCCGCGCGCTATACGACGAGCTGCTGGGCCTGGTGCGCTGCATAGACAACGCGGGCAGCGCCGCACCCGACTACGACTACCGTCTGCAGCAGGTCTTTGCACAGTTTCCCGACACACACGAGGAATTGCGCAACCAGGGCCTGGCCTTTTACCGCTACAGCCTGACCGATCAGGGCCAGGCCCGCCAGGCCGCTGATGCAGACATGGAGGCGCTGATCGCCCAGGGCCTGGTGCAGGCCGAGCCCATCACCTACGAAGACTTTCTGCCCGTGAGCGCGGCCGGCATCTTCCAGTCCAATCTGGGCGGCGAGGAACAAAAGCAATACCAGGCCCATGCGGCGCAGCAGGTCTTCGAGAGCGCCCTGGGCGCGCGCGTCCACGACGAGATCGCCCTCTACGAGACCGCCCAGCAGCAGTCCATGGCGCGGGTGCGCGCGGCCCTGACCGGAGAACTCGCATGAACCCGGCGCTGGCCCCGTTTGCCGCGCCGTTTGCCGAGCCCGCGGGCTCGCCCATACGCGAGCTGTTTCCCTATCTGTCCCGCCCCGGCATGATCTCGCTGGCCGGCGGCTACCCCTCGCCCAGCCTGTTCGATGCCGAGGGCCTGGCCCTGGCCGCCCAGCAGGCCATGGCCCAGGGCCCGGGCGCGCTGCAGTACGGCGCCACCGAAGGCCTGGCCGAGCTGCGCGAGGCCCTGGCGCTGCAGGCGCGCGAGCGCGGCATGCAGGCCGCGGCCGCCGACATTCTGGTGACCACGGGTTCGCAGCAGGCCTTCGATCTGCTGGTGCGCGTGCTCGTCGAGCCCGGCGACACGGTGCTGGTCGAGGTGCCGGCCTACCCGGCCACGCTGCAGGCCCTGCGCCTGGCCCAGGCCCGCATCGTTCCCATACCCATGGACGAACAAGGCCTGCAGACCCAGGCCCTGGCCCAGCTGCTGGCCGAACTGCCCGCGGGCCAGCGCCCCAAGCTGCTGTACACCGTGCCCAATTTCTCCAACCCGCGCGGCACGCTGCTGGCGGCCGAGCGCCGCGAGGCCCTGGTAGGCCTGGCCCTGGAGTACGGCTTCCGGATCGTGGAGGACGACCCTTACGGCGAGCTGCGCTTCGACGCTCCCGGCGGCACACCCCTACCCATGCCGGCCACCGTGCGCGCCACCGGCGAGCGGCTGGCCGCGGCGGGAAACAATCCGGTCGTCTATCTGTCCAGCCTGTCCAAGACCGTGGCGCCCGCGCTGCGCGTGGGCTGGATGCTGGCCGACGCGCCCCTGCTGCGCCGCTGCACCGTGGCCAAGCAGACGGCCGATCTGTGCACCTCGCCGCTGACCCAGTCGATCGCGGCCTGCTATCTGCACAGCGGCCGCTACCCGGCCACGGTGCAGCGCGCGCGCCAGGAATACCAGCGCCGCATGCAGGCCCTGGTCCAGGGCCTGAGCGAGGCGGAGGACAGCGGCATACGCTGCTCGCGCCCCGCGGGCGGCATGTTCGTCTGGGCCGAGCTGGACCGCAGCATAGACCCGCAAAAGCTGTTCGACGCCGCCGTGGCCCAGGGCGTGATCTATGTGCCCGGCAAGGCTTTCTACCCAGCCGACCCCGATCTGCACACGCTGCGCATGTCGTTCGCGGCCCCCGAGGTGCCGCAGATAGCCCAGGCCGTAGAGCGCCTGCGCGCCGCCGCAGCGCAAAGCCGCTGAGATAAAGCCCCCTGTGCCGCTTCGCGTCTTCCCCCTCTCTGGCTTCGCCGGAGGGGGACGGCAGCGGCGCCGCGGGGCGGCACTTGCGCGGTGCCCAGCCATGCACAGCGCCATGAAATAACGGAGAAGCAGGAGGTCATCTGCACCAGCCCGGGCCGCGCGGCATAATCCGGGCTCTGACATTCCCCACACCATGGCCTGCCTGCATCTGACCACCGCCGCCCGCCTGCGCCGCTTTGCCCTGATGGCAGAGCCGGCCGCGCGTGCCTGCGTGCTGCGTGCGCTGCACACCCGCCGCCATGGCATTCCTACCGCCTTCGTGAGCCTCAGCGGTGTCACGGCCATGCTTTCCGCCGCCGTGCGGACGGCATAAGGCACAGCCCTCACCATCCGTACGGCCCCAAGCACTGCTCACCACAGGCGCATGGGAAAGGCCAGGCCACAGCTGCCATACAAGCCCTTGCCACGCGCCCGACTTCCTCGACGGATACCGGAGGCTTGGCCATGGACATGGAACTCACTCAGAATTTTTTGCGCGGCAAAAACCCTTGCGCCATGGGTTACCGCTGGTTTGTGCGCAACAACCTCGCGGGCGGCGACTACCAGGCCGCCATGGACACCCAGGTGGCCGCGGGCCGCGTGGAAGATGCTCGCTGGCTGCTGCAGAACTTCGGCGCCACCAACACGGTGCTCGAGCTCGAGCATCTGGAGGCCGACAACCTGGTGTTTGCGGGCACAGTGATCGTGCATGGCGATGTGCGCGTGCCCGGCCAGCTGCTGGTGGGCCGCAGCCTGCAGGTGGGCGGAGGCATACGCGCCGGCAAGCTTGAAGCCGGCGAGGACATCCACAGCAACGGAGCGATCTTCTGCGACGAACTGCTGCAGGCCGGCGGCAGCATCAAGGCCGCCTGGAGCGTGGAGGTCCAGGGTGATATACGCGCCGAGGAGCTGCGCACGGGCTGGGAGCTGCGCTGCGGCGGCCATGTGAGCCTCAAGGGCGGCGCACATATGGGCCAGGAAGTCGAGGTCCAGGGCGATATGCGCTGCGGCAAGGGCTTGCGCGCGGGCCGCAGCATCGCCGTTCAGGGCCTGCTGGAGGTTGGCCACGGCATTGCCTGCAACGACCACATAGACTGCGGCAACCATATCCAGGCGGGCTGGGGCATCAAGGCGCTCGGCGATATCCGCGCGGCCTGCAGCATACGCAGCGGCGAGACCCTGCAGGCCGACGGGGAGATTGCGGCCGGCCCCGGCTACGGCGTGTTTGCGGGCATGAATGTGCAGATGGATGCCTGGCCCGATTGCGCCTGGGTGCGCGCGCTGCGCAAACCCTCGGGTCTGGTGAGCGGCTTCTGGGAAGAGCGACCCGCGTTCGCCTGAGCGTCGACCGGGTTAACGGGCAAGCAGGCAAAATAGCTTTTTTGAGCTGCGGCCGGCGCCCTGTGCCGGCCTGTTGAGAAGAGAGGCTTCCCCGTGTTTACCGGCATCATCCAGGCCGTGGCAAAGATTGCCGCACTGCGCGACCAGGACGGTCTGCGCACCTTCACCATGGAGTTCCCCGCAGGCTTCTGCCAGGACCTGGCCATAGGCGCCAGCGTCTCGCACGACGGCGTGTGCCTGACGGTGACGGAAAACCTCTCGCCCACCAGCGCCAGCTTCGACGTGATGCTGCAAAGCCTGAACATCACCACGCTGGGCGGCTACCAGGTCGGCGACACGCTGAACGTGGAGCGCGCGGCCAGGGACGGCGCCGAGATCGGCGGCCATCCGCTGTCCGGCCATGTGGACTTCACGGCGCCGCTGCTGGAGGTGATGCAGACCGAGACCAACCACAAGATCCGCTTCGGCATTCCCGAGGCCTTCCGCCCCTATGTGTTCGCCAAGGGCTATATCGCCGTCAACGGCGCCAGTCTGACGGTGGCCGAGGTGAATCGCAAAGAAGGCTGGTTCGAGGTCTGGCTGATTCCCGAGACCCTGCGCATGACGGTGTTCGGCCACAAAAAAGTCGGCGATCTGGTGAACATCGAGATCGAGCGCAGCACCCAGGTGGTGGTCGATACCGTGCGCGAAACCGTGGAGGCCAGCCTGGGCCGGCTCAAGCCCGTGCTCGAAGCGCTGCTGCAGGAAAAAGGCCTGAGCCTGGACGACTTTGTCGACGTGCCCCGGCTGGACAAGCAGTAGACCCCGGCGATCCGCTCACCATACAAGAGCTGCCAGCGCGCGGACCTTGTGGATTTCAGACGGAAAACCCTCTGAAACTCATGCAGGTCCTGCGCTGGCAGCTCTTTTTTTAATCACCGTGGCATTCGCGGGCCGGGGCTCAAGGATTGAATCTTTTCAGCCTTAGCGCATTCGAGAGCACAAACACGCTGGACAGCGCCATGGCACCGGCGGCGAACACCGGCGACAGCAGCGTGCCGTTGACGGGGTACAGCAGCCCCGCGGCCACAGGGATCAGCGCCACGTTGTAGGCAAAAGCCCAGAACAGGTTCTGCCGGATGTTCTGCATCGTGGCCTTGGACAGCGCGATCGCCTTGGGCACGCCGCCCAGATCGCCCGACATCAGCACCACATCGGCGGCCTCGATGGCGATGTCCGTACCCGTGCCTATGGCCATGCCCACATCGGCCTCGGCCAGCGCGGGCGCGTCGTTGATGCCGTCGCCCACATAGGCCAGCGTGCCATGCTCGGCCTTGAGGCGCTTGACGGCATCGACCTTGCCGCCGGGCAGCACCTCGGCCACCACCTCGTCTATGCCCAGCTGGCGCGCGATAGCCTGCGCGGTATGGCGGTTGTCGCCGGTGATCATGGCCACTTTCAGGCCCAGGCCGTGCAGCGCATCGACGGCCGCACGGGTCGTGGGCTTGATGGGATCGGCCACGGCAATCATGGCCGCAAGCCGCCCGTCCACGGCCGCATACAGCGGCGTCTTGCCCTCGTCGCCCAGGCGGGCCGCCTCGCCCGCAAAGCCTTCCACGCTCAGGCCCAGCTCGCGCATGAAGCGGTCGGCGCCGATTTCCACCTTGTGCTTGCGGCCCTCGCCATCGACCATGGCGCGCACGCCAAAGCCGGTCACCGACTCAAAGGACTGCACGGCCGGGATGGCCAGGCCTTCGGCCCTGGCGGCAGCGACAATGGCGCGCGCAATCGGGTGCTCGGAGCGATCCTCCACGGCCGCCACCTGCGCCAGCACCGCGGCGCGCTCCAGCCCCTGGGCCAGCAGCAGATCGGTCAGCTCGGGCCGGCCCTTGGTCAGAGTGCCGGTCTTGTCCACCGCCACCACCCGGGCATCCTTGAGCTGCTGCAGCGCTTCGCCCTTACGCAGCAGCACGCCCATCTGCGCGGCGCGGCCCGTGCCGACCATGATGGAGGTCGGCGTGGCCAGGCCCATGGCGCAAGGGCAGGCGATGATGAGCACGGCCACGGCATTGACCAGCGCGAAGCTCAGCGCGGGCGACGGTCCCCAGATCAGCCAGACGCCGAAGGTGAACAGCGCAGCCGCCATCACCGCCGGCACAAACCACATGGTGATCTTGTCCACCAGCGCCTGTATCGGCAGCTTGCTGCTCTGGGCCTGCTCGACCATGCGGATGATCTGCGCCAGCAAGGTATCGGCACCGACCTTGGTGGCCTTGAAAACGAGCGCGCCGTTCTGGTTCACGGTGCCGCCCACCAGCTCGGCGCCCTGGATCTTTTCCACGGGCACGGGCTCGCCGCTGATCATGGATTCGTCGACAAAGCTGCGGCCTTCGACCACCTCGCCGTCCACCGCAATGCGCTCGCCGGGCCGCACCTCGATCACATCGCCGGCGCGCACCTGGGCAATGTCCAGCTCCTGCACCAGGCCGCCGCGGCGCACGCGCGCGGTCTTGGCCTGCAGCTGCACCAGGCGGCGAATCGCTTCCGAGGTATTGCCCTTGGCGCGCGCTTCCAGAAAGCGGCCCAACAGGATCAAGGCCACGATGACGGCCGCCGCCTCGTAGTACACATTGACCGTGCCCTCGGGCAGCAGCTGAGGCGCGAAGGTGGCCACCACCGAATAGGCAAAGGCCGCCGAGGTGCCCACGGCCACCAGAGAGTTCATATCGGGCGCGCCGCGCAGCAGGGCCGGCACGCCTTTGGCGAAAAAGCGCCGCCCCGGGCCGAACAGCACCACCATGGTCAGCGCGAACTGCAGATACCAGCTGTTCTGCGTGCCTATCGTGGCCGCAATCCAGTGGTGGAAGGCCGGCAGCATATGGCCGCCCATCTCCAGCAGAAACACGGGCAGCGCAAACGCCGCAGCAAAGATCAGCGAGCGCTTGAGCGCTGCGCGCTCGGCGGCCTGGCGCCGGGCCATGGCGTCTTCGCCGGTGGCGACCGCCCCCTGCTCCACGGGCCGCGCTGCATAGCCCGCCTTCTCGATGGCCGCAATCAACATGCCCATATCGGTGTCGCCCTGCAGCCGCACGCTGGCGCGTTCGGTGGCCAGGTTCACCACGGTGGACTGCACGCCGGGAACCTTGGCCAGCGCGCGCTCCACGCGGCCCACGCAGGAGGCACAGCTCATGCCATCGACCTGCAGGTCCACGCTTTGCGCGGGCACCGCATAGCCGGCTTTTTCGATAGCGGCCACGGCCAGCAGCAGCACGGCGGCCGCGCTGGCCGGATCATCGACCTTGAGGCTGGCTTTTTCCGTGGCCAAGTTGACCACGGCCTCTTGCACGCCAGGCACTTTCTTGAGCGCACGCTCCACCCGACCCACGCAGGATGCGCAGGTCATTCCTTCAACCGACAGCTCAAAAGCGCCGCTTTTGGTCAGTGCATTCATCGCGTTCTCCATTCACGTTGAATGCCACTGTAGAGATTGACATCATGTAAAGGTCAAGCCCTGACCCGCTCTTTTTCCAAAGCCGGCGCCAGGCCGGCCCATGCGGCCTAGTCCAGCACCGCGGGATCGCGGCGGATTTCCTCGCGG
>JAFAIY010000393.1 GCA_019236485.1 Comamonas sp.
GCCGCAACCGCCCCGCGCGCGTGCAGGCCCTGATCGAACACCTGGCCCAGTCCTTCGCCAGCGAACCCTGGGCCGGCGTCGCGGATCTGGTGCGCCCGCTCTGAGCCGGATCAGCGCTCGCGCCGGGGCCGGCGCACGGCCCTGAGCTTACCGCTGGCCCCGCCGCCGCAGAAGAAGCGCTCGCCGCCATCGGACTCCAGCCCCGACACGCCAGCGCCTGCCGGCATCTCCAGCCGCTCCAGCACCGCGCCGCTTTGCGGGTCTATGCGCCGTAGCTCGCTCTGGTCTTCCTCCCAGGTACCGTGCCAAAGTTCGCCGTCCACCCAGGTGACGCCGGTCACAAAGCGGTTCGAATCTATGGTGCGCAGCACAGCTCCGGTCTCGGGGTCGATCTGGTGGATCTTGCGCTGCTGGTACTGGCCCACCCACAGCGAGCCCTCGGCCCAGGCCAGGCCCGAGTCGCTGCCGCCTCCGGGCGCCGGTATCGTGGCCAGCACGCGGCTGGTGGCCGGGTCTATCTTCTGAATGCGGCTCTCGGCAATCTGGAACAGATGCCGGCCGTCGAAGGCCGTGCCCGCATGGCCTTGCACATCGATGCTGCGCACGATCTTGCCGCTTTCGGGGTCCAGGGCCTGCATCTGGTCCCCGGTGGCAAACCAGACCCTGCTGCCGTCGTAGGACACCCCATGCACATGGGTGATGCCGGGAAAGGGCCCGTACTCGCGGATGATTTCTGCGGTAGCTGCTTTCATGCTGAACTCCTTGGTGATGTGGTCAGCCCATGCTAGTCACCTGGCAGCGCAGCAGGGAGTAACAAAGTCGTCGCGAATCCCGGCAGGGGCTGGCTCATCCAGCGGCGCGCACGCCCCTGGCCCTGAGACTGCACCAGGCCGTCGGCCGCCAGCGCATCCAAAGCCCTTTGCACGCTGCGCTGGCTCGCGTCCAGCGCCAGGGCCAGGGCCGAGCTGGCCCAGGCCTCGCCATCGGAGAGCAGCGCCAAGACCGGAGCCGATGCAGCTCCATGCGCGCTCTCCACGGGCCGCGCCAGCACGGCCACGGGTCCATGGTGGGGCGCAAGCACAAAGCCTTGCGAGGTGGCGCGCACCTCGGCCAGCGGCCGCAGCAACCGCCGCAGCCGCCCCAGCTCGACGCGCAGGCGTGCGCGATAGGACTCGTCGGCCTGCCTGGCCCGGAATACCCGCGCCGCCAGCGCATCGCGCGACACATCGTCCGGCCAGGCCTCGCCCAATACCCGTGCCAGCGCGAACAGCACCGGCCGGCCCGCCAGCGAGACCACGGCTTTTCCCGCTCGCACCGTATGGCGGCAGGCATCGACCACCAGCGAGCCCGATGCGAACAAGGCCTCGACCTCGTCCAGCGCCAGCAAGCGCTCGGCCTGTTCCTTCTGCAGCAGCCTTGCCGCGGGGGCGTTCAGTGCCGCTTCGGCACGCTCCACCTCGGCCGCCAGGGCCGCAATGCCCGCGCTGCATGCGGCCTTGGCGGCCTCGGCCAGCGCCGCACGTGCGGCCCGGCTATCGAGCCGCCGCATGGCGATGCCGGCCACGGCCAGTTCGTGGACCGCCCTCAGGGCAGGCGGCAGCAGCGCCGGCTGCAGCCCCTCGAGCAGGTGCGCGGCCTCGCCCAAGCGCCCTACCAGCAGGCAGTGGCGTATCTCTAGATAGCGTGCATGGGCGGCATTCGCGAGGTCGCCGTGCTCCTCTAGCATGGCGCGCGCCGCGTCCAGCCTGCGGGCCGGCCAGGCCAGGTCGCGCAGCGCGAGCGCAATCTCGGCCTCGGCCACCACGCAGCGGGCGCGGGCCACGGCTTCCCGGGCACCGAAAGCTTGGGCTGCGCTGCGCACCAGGGCCTTGGCCCGCACCAGGTCGCCCAGCTGCGCCATGGCGATGCCGCGCAACGCGAGTGCGGGCGCGTCGCTGCGCAACGCCACCCGGTTCAACGCGCCAAAGGGGTCACCGGCCGCCAGCGCGCGGGCCGCCGCCGTAATCAAAGAGTCCATGCGAATCCCGCCATATCCCGCAACCCTCAGCATGACAAACATTCATCTTAGGGCAGAGAGCAGCGCGCGATCCCGCCGCTCCGGCTCCGGCAGCTCGCCCTCGCCTGCATCGGCATCCATAGCGCGCTTGGCACCCTCCTGCCGCGGTCTTATGCTATGCGTCCAAGCGCCACCGTAGAGGAGGTCCCCATGTCTCTCGTTGTCCGGCCTGCACATGCCCGGGAACTGGCGCGTGCCGAAGAGCTGGTGCTCCGCAGCATCAATGATCTGAGCCAGCGCCATGGCTTCGGACCGGTGGCCACCCCGCGGCCGCCGGACTTCCAGAACTTTTGCCTGCAGAACGATCCGCGCGGCGTGTGGCTGGCCGAGGACAAGGGCCAGATCGTGGGCTTTGCGCTGAGCTGGGCATGCGAGCAGCTCTGGTTTCTCGCGGAACTCTTTGTCGCCCCCGACCGGCAGGGACTGGGCATAGGCAATCAGCTGCTGCAGCGCAGCATGCAACATGCAAGCCAGGCCGGCGCCAGCGAGAAAAGCCTGATCACCTTCGCCTTCAACCTCGTGTCCCAGGGGCTGTATGTGCGGCACGGTCTT
>JAFAIY010000411.1 GCA_019236485.1 Comamonas sp.
GCCTTGTACTTGTTGTCGCGGCGGCCCAGCTCGTTGTAGACGCGGACGATGGCCTCGATGTAGTTCATGATCTGGTTCCAGGGCAGGAACTCGCGGATCACGGTGCCGATCACGGGCGTGCGGCCCATGCCGCCGCCCACAAAGACCTTGAAGCCGATCTCGCCGGCTTCGTTCTTGAGCAGATGCAGGCCCACGTCATGCCAGCCCGTGGCCGCGCGGTCTTCCTTGGCGCCGGTGATGGCGATCTTGAACTTGCGCGGCAGAAACGCGAACTCGGGGTGCAGCGTGGTCCACTGGCGCAGGATCTCGGCGTAGGGGCGGGGGTCGATGATCTCGTCGGGCGCAATGCCGGCCAGCGCATCGGTGGTGGTGTTGCGTATGCAGTTGCCGCTGGTCTGGATGCCGTGCAGGTTCACGGAAGCCAGCAGGTCCATCACATCGGCGGCCCTGGACAGCGGAATCCAGTTGAACTGCACATTGGTGCGGGTCGTGAAGTGGGCGCAGTTCTTGGGCAGATAGGTGGTGCCCAGCTTGCCCTGGCCTTCGAGCGCCTGCTGGAAAACTGCAGCTTCGGGCTCGTCGTACTCGCGCGCCACCTGGGCCAGTACGCGGATCTGGGCCGAGTTGATCTCGCCATAGGGCACGGCTACGCGCAGCATGGGTGCATAGCGCTGCACATACCAGCCGTTTTGCAGACGCAGCGGACGGAAGTCGTCTTCCGAGAGCTTGCCGCTTTGCCAGCGCTCGAGCTGGTCACGGAACTGGTCGGCGCGTTGCTTGACGAACGCTTTATCGAAGGCTGTGTATTGGTACATGTGTCTACAGTTCTAGCGTGGGGCCGGTGATCGCATCAGCCGGATCGTTGGCATGAACTGTAGAGAGGCTTTATATAAAAACAAACGATTATTTCGTGCTGCATATATATCTGAATGAATATGTAAAGCCGAAATCCCTGCACGCGGGCTATTTCCTAGAAGCGCGCTTGCAATTCGGGAGCCGGCGCCGACCTGGGTTTTTTTAGAATCGGGGCTTGTTCAATGACCGAGGCGCCTGGCACAAGCAGGTGCCTGCTTATGGAAATAGCCATACTTTTCGCCCTCATCTGTCTGAACGGCCTGTTCGCCATGTCCGAGATCGCGCTCGTCACCGCGCGCAAGACACGCATGCAGAAACTCATCGATGAGGGCGACAGCGGCGCGGCGGCCGCTATCAAACTGGGAGAGGACCCGACGCGCTTTCTGTCCACCATCCAGATCGGCATCACCTCGATAGGGGTGCTCAACGGTATCGTCGGCGAGGCCGCGCTGGCCGGGCCGCTGGAGAACTGGCTGATACAGCTGGGCATGGCGCAGAAATATGCGGACTACCTGTCGACCGGCCTGGTCGTGGTGCTGATCACCTATTTCTCCATCGTGGTGGGCGAACTCGTGCCCAAGCGCCTGGGCCAGACCCATCCCGAGGCGCTGGCGCGCCTGGTTTCACGCCCCATCAATTTTCTGGCCATGGCCACCAAGCCTTTTGTGTGGCTGCTGTCGGCTTCCACGCGCGGCCTGCTCAAGGTGCTGGGCGTCAAGGAAAACAGCGGCGCCTCGGTGACCGAGGAGGAGATTCAGGCCATTTTGGTCGAAGGCCGCACGGCCGGCGTGATCGAATCCCAGGAGCACACCATGGTGCGCAATGTGTTCCGCCTGGACGACCGCCAGATCGGCTCGCTCATGGTGCCGCGCGGCGATGTGGTGTGCCTGGACATAGAAGACAGCTTCGAGGCCAATCTGCAGCGCATAGAGCAGGCCGACCATGCGCGCTTTCCGGTGATACGCGGCGATATGAACAATATCGTGGGCGTGCTCAATCCGCGCCAGTGGCTGGCCAGCAGCGTGCGCGCTTCGGGCGGAAGCCGCGAACTCAAGGACCAGCCGCTGCAGCCCGCGCTCTACGTGCCCGAGACCATCACCGGCATGGAGCTGCTGGACAACTTCCGCAACTCGGATGTGCACATGGCTTTCGTCATCGACGAGTACGGCGAGGTGCAGGGCATAGTCACGCTCAAGGACCTGATCGAGGCTATTACCGGTGAATTCCAGCCGCGCGACCCGGAATCGAGCTGGGCCGTGCAGCGCGAGGACGGCAGCTGGCTGCTGGACGGCCATATTCCCGTGCCCGAGCTCAAGGACCATCTGGGCCTGGATGCCGTACCCGAGGAAGAGCGCGGCCGCTACCACACCCTGAGCGGCATGATCATGCTGCTGCTGGGCTGCATGCCCAGCGAGGCCGATGTGGTGGAGTGGGAGAACTGGCGCTTCGAAGTCGTGGACATGGACGGCAAGACGCTGGACAAGGTTCTGGCGACCCGGCTGCAGATCGAGGGTCAGGCCGAGGCTCTGCTGCGCGGACCCGAAGCCTCGGGCCAGTGATCCGC
>JAFAIY010000167.1 GCA_019236485.1 Comamonas sp.
CTCCTCGGTGGCCAGCAATGCCATCGAACCCGCGATGCGGCGCAGCAATCTGGAAGTGCGCATGCAGGTGCTGGTCACGCGCATAGGGCTGGAAGGACGGCGCGCCACCACAGTGCACTGGAAGGACGGGGCCGGCCGCCGCCACAGCGCCAGCGCAGGCAAGGAAATCCTGCTGTGCGCGGGCGCGCTGCAGTCGCCGCAGCTGCTGATGCTCTCGGGCATAGGCCCGGCCGCGCATCTGCGCGAGATGGGCATCGAGGTGAAAGTGGATCTGCCCGGCGTGGGCGCCAATCTGCAGGACCATGCGATCGTGCCCATGTCCTGGCGCATGAAGCCCGGCACGCCCAGCCTCAACCGGTCTTTGCGCGGCCTGGGCATTGGCGCCTCGCTGCTCAAATACCTGCTGACCAGGCGGGGGGCCATGGCCATGCCGGCCTCCGAGTTTGCGGCCTGGTTCAGCAGCGATTCCAGCCTGCCCTATAACGACATCCAGATTCACGGCCTGCCCGTGACCGGCGATATCGAAGGCTATATGCAAAGCGGCAGGAACTACCGCACCGAAGCCTTCCCCGGCATGACCATGGCGCCCTACCAGGTGCGCCCCTATTCGCGCGGCGAACTCAGGCTCAGGAGCGGCGAGCCCGAGGCGCTGGCCAGCATACGCATGAACTTTCTGCATGACGAGCGCGACCGCAAGGCCTTGCTCCATGGCGTGCGCATGGCCAGCAGGATTGCCGTGCAGCCCGCGCTGGCGGGACTGATCGAGACCCGGACCCGGCCGGCGCCGCGGCTGCAAAGCGACGACGAGCTGCTGGACTGGATCTCCATGTATCTGGGCTCGGGCCATCACGCCAGCGGCAGCTGCCGCATGGGGGAGGCTGCGGACGCCATGACCGTGGTCACTCCCGATCTCAGGGTCAGAGGCGTGGCGGGGCTGCGCGTGGCCGATGCCTCGGTCATGCCGCATCTGGTCTCGGGCAATACCAATGCGGCTTCGGTCGTGATCGGCGACAAGGCCGCCGATCTGGTGCTGGGTCTGCAGCCGCCCGCACCCATGCGGTGGAATGTGGCCGGCATAGGTGCATCGGCGCCGCGCATGGCCGCCGAGACCATGGCTTGATCTCAGGGTTGAGGCCGGACTTTTATGCGCGCTCCATTCTCGCGGGCCCTGGATCAGGGTCTGTACCACGTTCAAGCGGACGATGAGCAAAAGCGCGCGCGCAGCGACCATGGCGTAGCCCGAGGGACGGGCGGCTGGCCCTGCAAGCAGCGGTGGGGCGGGCCAGCGCAGTCCTGCGGGCAAGGTCGGCCAAGGTTTTGGCAAGGCATAAGCAAGTGCGGGCGCTAGTTGCGGCACTACAACCCAGCTGGGCATACCCTGCTCGTCGCGCCTGACGACGGGATTTCAAGGAGGTTTCGGCCTCCTTTCTTTTTTGGGGTGCGTTCTGGCTGCCGAAGCCGGCAAGCGGGCCGGCGCTAGGTCGCCGCGGCGCAATCGTCCGTTGGGACGATGTGATTTCGGCTCTCCCCGACCACGATGTTTAAGGCGTTCTTCATGGACAGCGAATGGCACAACAGGCGTGGAGCAATGACAGAGAAAAATCATCACAACCCATCTAGAGTCTATGTGCTGGTGCTGCTGACGGCCCTGTCGGCGATGACCTTTATGGACCGGCAGATACTGTCGGTGCTGCTGCAACCCATCAAACAGGAGTTCGGCTTTTCGGATCTGCAGATAGGACTGATCACGGGCCTGGGGTTTGCGCTGGCCTTTGGCGCCCTGGGGATTCCCATGGGGCGCCTGGCCGACAAGCATGAGCGCCGCAGCCTGATCGCCTGGTGCCGCGGCATAGGCGGCTGCATCGCCTCGGCGGGAGCCCTGGCCTCCGGGGCAGGGGGGCTGACCGCTTCGCGCGCTGGGGCGGCTCTGGGCGATGCGGGGGGCGGCGCGGCCTCCATGTCCATACTCGCCGACCTCTATGCGCCTGGCGAGCGCTCGCGCGCCATGAGCGTGTTCGGCGTGGGCGGCGCCATAGGTGCTTTGCTGGCGCTGCTGCTGGGGCCGCTGTTTGCCGAGCTATGGGGCTGGCGCGCGGCCATGGCCGTCATAGGTCTGGCGATTGTGCTGCTGTCCCTGGTCCTGCGCTTGACGGTGGCTGAGCCTGTGCGTGCGCTCAGCCATGCGACGGCATCCGAGCCGGCCGCAAGGCAGCGCCAATCCGCCGTGCTTCTGATATGGAGCGAGCCTGTAACCCGCTTTCTGATTGCGGGTGCTGCCTGTGCTCTGATAGCAGGCCTGTCCATAGGGGCCTGGAATGTGGCCCTGC
>JAFAIY010000478.1 GCA_019236485.1 Comamonas sp.
GCCATCATGCAGACGCCGGCCGCCAGATTGGCGCCGGCCTCTTCGCCGGCCAGATACAGCGGCGCGCCCTTGCCGGCCAGCTTGGCTCGCTGCTTGTAGGCCCACTGCAGCACCGCATAGCCCAGCTCCAGCGGACGCGGAAAAGGATTCTCGGGCGCCAGCGGGTAAGCCACCGACACCACACAGGCCCCAGCCGCCGCCAGCGCGCTGCCCACGGTGCAGCCGTTGTCCAGATCGCCGGCCACGAAAGCGCCGCCATGGAAATGCACGACCAGCGGGCACACTTCGCCGCGCGGCTTGCTGCCATACAGGCGCACGCTGGCCTCCATGCCGTCGGCCACGGAAATCGTGGCGTCGGTATGAGAGCTGGGCAGCGATGTGGTGGCTTGGGTGTTTGGCATGGAATTTCCGGACGGCACCGGGTGATGGAATAGAAATGTAGCGACAGGGATCTACGGCATAAACCCCGCAAACGCGCCCACACTGTTTCCAATTCTCGAACAATGACGGCTAGTCCCCTGTGTGAGAATCCCGCATCCTCGGCGAGTCCGGGATTTCACGAGGACAAGGAGATCCTATGGATCAGATTCAGGCCATGCGTATTTTCGTACGGGTGGTGGAGGCCGGCACTTTCACGCGGGCCGCCGATTCGCTGCAAATGCCCAAGGCCAGCGTGACCAAGAATGTTCAGGCGCTAGAGGAGCGCCTGCGCGTGAAACTGCTCAACCGCACCACGCGCCGCGTCACGGTGACCGCCGACGGTGCGGCCTATTACGACCGTGCGGTGCGTCTGCTGGCCGACTTCGACGACCTCGAGGCCAGCGTGAGCCAGGCCCGCACCACGCCGCGCGGCCGGCTGCGCGTGGACGTGGGCACGACCGTGGCGCGCCTGCTCATCATTCCCCATCTGGCTGAGTTCCAGTCGCGCTACCCCGAGATCCATATAGACCTGGGCGTGAGCGACCGCACCGTGGACCTGATCAGCGACAGCGTGGACTGCGTGATCCGCGGCGGCGAGCTGGCCGACCAGTCGCTGGTGGCGCGCCGCATAGGCAATCTGGAATTCCTCACCGTTGCGGCCCCCGAATATCTGGCGCACTACGGCATTCCCCGGCATCCGCGCGAGCTGGAGTCCGGCCATCGCAATGTGATCTATTTCTCGCCGGTCTCGGCGCGGCGCTATCCGCTGGAATTTCACCGGGATGGCGAAGTCATAGAGATCTCCAACCCCGCACAGCTTTGCGTGAACGAGGGCAACGCCTATATAGGTGCAATCCTCGCAGGCCAGGGCATAGGCCAGCTCAGCCGCTTCCAGATTCAGGAGCATCTGGACAACGGCCGGCTGCAGAGGATTCTCGAGGACTGGAACCACCCTCTGCTGCCGATCTATGTAGTCTACCCGCCCAACTCCCACCTGAGCGCCAAGGTCAGAGCCTTCGTGGACTGGGTCGTGGAGCTGTTCTCGAGGAATCCGCTGCTGCAGGGCCAGAGCCAGCAGAGCAGCCTCGGACGCCCCTAGGCCCCGCCCGCCGCCCCAGGCATCACTGCTGCAGCTGAGACCACACCTTGTCGAGACGCTTGGCGCTCACCGGATAGGGCGTGCGCAGCTCCTGAGCGAAAAAGCTCACGCGCAGCTCCTCCAGCATCCAGCGGTATTCCTGCATGCGCGCATCGACCTGGCCCTTTCGCTCGGCCACCAGCCGCCAATAGCGCTGCTCCTGCGGCTGCAGCTCCTTGAGCTTGCTCGCGTCGCGCGCAGGGTCGGCGCGGTATTTGTCCAGGCGCGTGGTGATGGCCTTGAGATAGCGCGCGTAATGGCCTAGCTGCGTCCAGGGCGCCACGGCGATGAAGTTCTTGGGCATCAGCTTGTTCAGCTGCTCACCCGCGTCCCTGGTGGCTTCCGGCGCATTCTTCGTGTCCTTGATCTTGCGCGCGGCGGCCGCGTACTCGGTGAGGATGAGCGCCGACATGCGTGCCACCTCGTTGGCGATCAGGGTCAGGCGTCCGCGGCCGTCCTGCACGCGCTGCTTGAAGTCGGCCTCGTTGGCCGGCAGCGGCTCCTGCAGGAAAGCGCGGTCTATGGCCACATCTATGATCTGGGCGCGCAGCTCCTCCTGCGTGCCCAGAGGCATATAGGCCACGGCCATTTTCTGCAGCTCGGGGATATTCTTTTCCAGGTATTTGAGCGCGTCGCGGATCTGCAGCGCGAACAGCCGGCGCAGGCCCAGGCGGTGGCGCGCGGCCGCCACCTCGGGCTCGTCGAAGACCTCGATGCCCACCGCCTCGCCATGGTCGATCAGCGCCGGAAAGCCTATCAGCGTCTGGCTGCCCTTTTTGATCTCCATGAGCTCGGGCAGCTCGCCAAAGCTCCATTCCTTGTAGCGCGCATCGGCCGCGGCAGCCCCGGAGCTCTTCTGGGCCGCGGCGGAGTCCGCTGCAGTTTTAGGAGCTGCCGGCGCTTGTCCTTGCTGATGCTTGCCGCTGTGTTGCGGCAAATCCTTCTCCGGCTCTGCGCTACCAGCTATCTTTAATGAGGCCAGCGCCTGGAAAGCGCCACGCGCCTTGGCGCCCAGCTCGGCCTTGAGCGCGCCCAGATTGCGGCCCTGGCCCAGCTGGCGGCCATGCTCGTCCGTGATGCGAAAGTTCATGAACAGATGTGGGCTGAGCATGTCGAGCTTGAAGTCCGCACGCTTCACATCGAGCGAGGTCTCGTCGCGCACCTGCTTGAGCAGCACATCGATCAGCCCGCTGTGTTTCGTCTGTTCGGCCCAGCGCTCGGGCGCGGTGAACAGCTCGGTCAGCCGCGCTGCGCTCTCGGGCAGCGGCACAAAGCGGCTGCGCGGGCGCTGGGGCAGGCTTTTGAGCAGGGCCTGGATCTTGTCCTTGAGCATGCCCGGCACCAGCCATTCGGCGCGTTCCTCGCTGACCTGGTTGAGCACGAACAACGGCACGGTCACGGTGATGCCGTCGCGCGCATCGCCGGGGCTGTGCAGATAGGCGGCCGTGCAGTCCACGCCGCCCAGCCTCACGGTCTTGGGGAAGTTGTCGGTGGTGATGCCCGCGGCCTCGTGGCGCATCAGCTCGTCGCGCGACAGGCGCAGCAGGTCCGGAT
>JAFAIY010000506.1 GCA_019236485.1 Comamonas sp.
ACGGCCGCAGCAAGTCCGCCGACCAGCACCCTGGCGTTTTCCTTCAGGCCTTCGGTGATATGCCATTCGGAGCCATACATGGCGCCGGTGCTCACGCTCTGGGACTGCACCACGCCCTGCGCGTCGAGCACCAGCACATGGGCCAGCCCGTCGCTGCCGCGCTGCACCGCGCGCTGGGGCACGAGAATGGCGGCCGGGTCCTGGCCCTGGGCCACGGTCACGCGCACATACATGCCTGGCAGCAGCAGGCCGTCCTTGTTCGGAAATTCGCCGCGCAGCGCCAGCTGGCCCGTGCCGCGATCCACCGTCACATCGGAGAACAGCATGCGCCCCTGGCGCTTTCCGTCCAGGCCGTCCGCCACCAGCGTCACGGGAGTGCTCGGCTCGGGCTTGCCGCCCTGCATATGCTGGGCGCGCCAGCGCGTGGCCAGCGCCGCGGGCTGGCGGAAATCGGCATAAATGGGGTCGAGCTGCTGGATCAATGCCATGGGCGTGGCCTCGCCCTGGCCGACCAGGGCGCCTTCGGTCACCAGCGCGCCGCCTATGCGGCCCGAGATGGGGGCCTTTACCGTCGCGTAATCGAGATTCAGGCGCGCGGTTTCCACTTCAGCATTCGCCGACTGGCGCATGGCCATGGCACTGTGCAGCGCGGCCTTAGCGCTGTCGAAGTCCTGGCGGCTCACGGCCTCCTGCACGACCAGAGGCTCGTAGCGGCTGACCACGGACTGCGCATCCGCCAGCGCGGCCTCGGCGCGCGCCAGCTCGCCCTGGGCCCGCGACAGTGCCGCGCGCAGCGGCGCCGGGTCGATGTTGAACAGCACCTCACCGGCCTTCACATCGGCACCCTCCTTGAAGTTGCGGCTCAGCACGATGCCCGGCACGCGGGCTCTCACCTCGGCCACGCGCACGGGCTCGATACGCCCCGGCAGTTCGGCGCTGAGGCTCAGCGGCCTGGGCTTGACGGTCATCACATCCACCAGCGGCAACTCCTGGGGCGGGCCGCCCGCCTCCGGCTGGATGCAGCCGGCCAACATCATTGCGGCCGCCAACGCGGCCAAGGCTGACCAGGCGCGCAGATTCTGGCTTTTCGTCTTCATGGCTTTGAGTCTTGTCAGATCTAGAAAGACGCGCATGATGCACGAAAATATTTTTTGAATCAAATTTGATTCATTAAGACATTTATTGATTCATACCATTTTGATACCAAGTAAAGTCGGCCTCTGTGTGTTTTAGACCCGCTGGTTGAATCAAAATAGGTTCATCCGTATCCGCCCCAACCGGAGCTACGAATGACAACAGTCCCCCACGACAACACAGCCATCCTCCCCCCACTGGCCCTGGCCCTGGTCAACCACCCGCGCGCAACGCTGCAGGAGCTGGCCAAGGCCATAGGCATCAGCAAAGCCACCCTCTACCGTTTCTGTCCCACGCGCGATCTGCTGATCAAGCGCCTGCTTGAGCAAAGCCTGCGCACGCTGGACGAGGCGCTGGACGAGGCCCGTATCGAGGAAGGTCCGGTGCTGGAGGCGCTCAAGCGCCTCAATGCCAAGCACCTCGAGCACCGCGAATTCACGCTGTTCCTGACCTATTACTGGAACGAGGTCGAAAAGCCCATGGAAGAGAACGCGATCTGGGAGCCCAAGGTCGATGCTTTTTTCCTGCGCGGCCAGCAGGAAGGCGTGTTCCGCATCGATTTCAGCGCCGCAACCCTGACCGAGCTATGGCTGGGAACCGTGATCGCGCTGATCGACGGCGAGCGCCGCGGCCGCATTCCGCGCGCGCCGCTGGCCCAGCTCGCGGAGCAGGCGTTTTTGCAGGGCATCATGCGCAAGGACGGGCCTGCGGCCTGATTGCCCCGGCACCAGGCCCTGCGCCAAAAACCGACCGGCCGGCGGCTCAGGCCTGATTGAGGCGCCGCCAGAGCGTGGCCCGGCTGATGCCCAGGATCTCGCAGGCCCGGCCCTGGTCGCCGTCGACGCTCTCCAGCACCTCGCGCACACGCTGGCGCTCGGCCTGCCTGGCCGCATCCTTGAGCCGGGTCTTGCGTGCCGCCTCGCTGGCGGCCAGCGGCACCAGCGGCGCACATTCGGGAAAGATCTCCAGCAGGCGTGCCGCATCCGGTCCTGCCGCCCCATCCTGCGCGCTCGGCGCCAGATAGTGCCTGCAGGCCAGCAGCCGCTCCACCCAGTTGTCGAGCTCGCGCACATTGCCCGGCCAGGAATATGCCTGTGCACGCAGCAACACGGCGTCGAGCATGCTGGCCAGAGCCTTGTGCGATGCGCCCTGCAGCGCCTGCGCGCCCAGCCTCTGCGCCAGCATGCGGTGCGCGAGCTCGGCCACATCGGAGGCGCCGCGCTGCTGCAGCGTGGGCGTGCTCAGCCTCAGCACGGCCAGGCGGTAATAGAGATCGCGGCGAAACTGCCCGCGCTCGACCTGGTCCGCGAGATCCGCATGGGTGGCCGCGATCACGCGCACA
>JAFAIY010000084.1 GCA_019236485.1 Comamonas sp.
TGCTGGCCAGCATGCAGGGCTACAACCCGGCCACGGCCATAGAGTTCGGCCGCAAGGTGCTGTTCTCCAACGAGCGCCCCGGCTTTCTGGAACTGGAATCCCACGTCAAGGGCAAGAAGTGATGAGCAAGCACTTGCATTGGCAAGCGGCCTTGGAGTTCTGCCATGGCTGACAAAAAACTGCAGCCCATCATCATCAAGCGGGTCAAGAAGACCGCACATGCCCACCATGGCGGCGCCTGGAAGATTGCCTATGCCGACTTCGTGACGGCGATGATGGCCTTCTTTCTGCTGATGTGGCTGCTGGGCTCCACCGCCCAGGGCGAGCTGCAAGGCATTGCCGCGTATTTCAATTCGCCGCTGAAGGTCGCTATGACCGGTGGCAGCGGTGCCGGCAACAGCTCCAGCATCGTGCCCGGCGGCGGCAACGACCTGTCCAAGGTCCACGGCCAGGTGCGCCGCTCGGACGCCGCCGAGGACTCCAACCGCCGCGCCGACGAATCCGCACGCGACACCCAGCGCCTGCGTACGCTCAAGGCCAAGGTGGACGGCATGCTCGCCAACAACGCGCGACTGAACGAATACCGCGCCCAGATCAAGACGGAGATCACCCAGGACGGTCTGACGATACAGATCGTGGATGACCAGAAGCGCCCCATGTTCGACAGCGGCAGCGCCGTGGTCAAGCCCTATATGCGCGACATCCTGCGCGAAATCGGTGCGGCCATGGGCAATGCGGAAAATCGCATCAGCCTCTCGGGCCATACCGACGCCGCTCCCTATGGCAACGCCGACCGCGGCTACAGCAACTGGGAGCTGTCCGCCGACCGTGCCAATGCCTCGCGCCGCGAGCTGGTGGCGGCCGGCATGCCGCTGGACAAGCTGGCGCGCGTGGTCGGCATGGCCAGCAGCGATCTGCTGCAGCCCGAGGATCCGCGCGCGCCGCAGAACCGCCGCATCACGATCACCGTGCTGACCAAGGAAGCCGAGCGCCGCATACTGAATACCGACCGCGAAGACCGGGCGGAGCAGGCCATCAGCGCCCCGGGCAAGGCCGGCCCTGCGGCCTCCCCGGCCAGCAGGCCCGCGGCACCGGCCGCCAAGACCACCTTGGCCGGCGATATTCAGGCCTCTCAGACTCTGGACCCCCAGGAGGAAGTTGTAACTTCGTCTGAAGTTGGCGCAAAGACTGCCGAAAAGCCTGACAATGCACGCCCATCGCCATGATGAATGACAAATTGTTACCATCACGGCTGAAGACTTGTTCCCACGCACCTATTCCGACCGAAAGGGCCTCTCGTGGCTAATGCCCTGCGATTTTTGATTGTTGACGACTTCTCCACCATGCGGCGCATCGTGCGCAACCTGCTCAAGGAGAGCGGCTTTTCCGATGCGGATGAAGCCGAAGACGGTGTGGCCGCGCTGAACAAGCTGCGTGCTAGCAAGTTCGACTTTGTGGTGACCGACATCAACATGCCGAACATGAACGGTTTCCAGCTTCTCACCGAGATCAAGCAGGACGACAAGCTCAAGCACCTGCCCGTGCTCATGGTGACGGCCGAGGCCCGCAAGGAAGACATCGTTGCCGCCGCCCAGGGCGGTGCCGCCGGCTATATCGTCAAGCCCTTCACCAAGGCCACGCTGGAAGAGAAGGTCAATCTCATCATCAAGAAACTCGACCTCTAAGCCATGAGCAGCAACGCCGAGGCTTCCGCCAACGTCCATTACAAGATTGGCGTGCTCACGCGCCAGTTGCACAACTCGCTCAACGAGCTTGGCTATGCGGACCGGTTGCGTGGCAGCATGGGCGAGCTGCCCGATGCGCAAAGCCGCCTGTCCTATATTGCCCGCCTGACCGGCGAGGCCGCTGAAAAAGTGCTGGGCCAGGTGGAAGTGGCCCAGAGCCATCAGGATGCGCTGGCCGAGCGCACCCGCGCCATGCGCGCGGAGCTCATCCAGGATCCCGTGGCCGCCGTGGCCAAGGGCCGGGTGATGAACTATCTGCAAGAGGTCGAAGAAGGCACGCAAAAGACCGGCAGCCATCTGACCGAGATCATGATGGCCCAGGACTTTCACGATCTGACCGGCCAGGTCATCGCCCGCGTGGTGGCCCTGGCCGCCGATCTGGAAGCACAGCTGCTGGAGCTGCTGATCCAGACCTCGCCCGAGCCGGGCCTGGCCCCTGCCGCCATACCCGTAGAGAAACCCAAGCTCGCCGGCCCGGTGGTGGACCCCGAGAAGACCCCCGATGTGGTGACCTCACAGTCACAGGTCGACGATTTGCTGGCCAGCCTGGGCTTCTGACATTGCCGCCGCTGTGCGGCTTTTTCTTTTTCTGAGCCCCTAAAAGACCCAAGCCATGGTTTCATGGCCGGCAGCATGGGCCTAGCGCTCGCCGCCTATGCTCTGAACCAGGCCAGTCATGAAGCAGAGCTCGCCTGGCCTATAAGCCATGCCCCATCCCCGATGGGCAGCGACAGCCTGCTTGATTCAGGTTCAGCAGCTTCTCACCCTGCACGCAAGCCTTGTTGAAAACACAAAAAACAATAGCTTCAAACGCTTGGTGCACCAGCGCTTGAAGCCGAAATATTGCTATTCAGCGGGGCATATCAATGCGCGCGCATCTTGGTGCGCAGCCGTGCAATGGCCTGGCTATGGAGCTGGCACACGCGCGACTCGGTCACGCCCAGCACGGCGGCGATCTCCTTGAGATTCATGTCGTGCTCGTAGTACATGCCCATCACATACTGCTCGCGCTCGGGCAAGGCCTTGATGGCACCCACCAGCGCCGTGCGCAGGCGCTGGTCGCGCAGCAGCGCAAACGGGTCGGCCCCGGCATCGGCCACATGGCGCTCCAGGTAGTCGTCGCCGTCGTCGGCATCGCCGCCCATGTCTTCCAGATAGACCAGCTGCGTGCCGCGCACCTTGCCCAGCAGGGACTGATAGTCGTCGAGTTCCATGCCAAGCTCGGCCGCGATCTCGGACTCCAGCGGCGGACGGCACAGGCGCTGCTCCAGCCGGTTCAGGGCCTGCTCGATTTCCTTCTGGCTTTTGCGCGAGCTGCGGCTCATCCAGTCGCCTTCGCGCAGTTCGTCCAGCATGGCGCCACGTATGCGCTGGCTGGCAAATGTCTCGAATTGCACGCCTTGCTCGCTCTCGAAGCGCGACAGCGCTTCGGCCAGGCCGATCATGCCGACCTGGATCAGATCATCCAGCTCTACGTTCGGTGGCAGTTTGGCGATCATGTGCAGGGCAATCCGACGCACAAGCGGCACATGCTGACGGATCAGCGCGTCGCGGTCGAGTTGGCCTTTGGCGGTGTACATGGCTGTCAATGGCTCCAGGCAAGAGATTCGGGCGCGGCCGGCGTGGCCTGCCCATGCATGGGCAGTATGCAGGCCGTCTTGAGCATGTGCAGCGTGAGCTGATGCAGATCGCTGGTCTGGCGCCAGCGCAGGCGCATCAGCACCGGCGCATCGCCCAGATTGCGCTGCGAACACTGCAGCAAGGCATTGAGACGCTGCAAACGCGTCTGTGCATTCTGCCGTGCCGTCAGCGAACTGGACTGCTGGCGTCCCCAGTCGTATCTGACCGGGCCGTTTTCCGTCAGCGGCGCTTCCAGCGCCGCCACCGTGCATTCCACGCCCGCAAACAGCGCCAGATGCTTGAGCTGGCGATAGCTTTCCATCAGATGCTCGGCATCGGGCGGAACCACCAGCAGGGGCTGCAGGCCCTGGCCTTGCAGCAGCGGCGTCAGGGTTTCCGCGCTCGCATAGATGAGCACGGTGCTGAAGCCGCGCACATAGGCTTGCAGCGCGGCCAGCGTCTCCAGGCCCATGTCCTTGGCGCAGGCCTGGATCTGCTTGAGCCCCAGACGCGCCGGCAGGCTGGCCACGGAGTGCTTTTCCTCCACCGTGGAGCGCAGCCCCGCCTGGGCCTGCCAAGCATGCTGCTGCAGCAGCTGGGCCAGGCCCGGCGTATGAAAGGATTCGCTCTGGCTGCCGTCCAGCACCAGCACCTTCTGGCCCAGGCGCTGCAGCTGGGCGCACAACGGCCACAGCACGGCCTGCTCGGCGGCTGCGCCCGCGGCGCTCTGCAGCACGGCCAGCACGCGCAGACCGGCCGTGCCCGCATCGCTCACATGCAGGGCCATGCCCTGATGCAGAGGAGCACGGCGCTCAAGCATGGGCAGCCTCGGCGGCGCCGGCGGACGAAGGCGTGAAGAAGAAGTCCAGGTCCAGCGTCTGCGGATCGAACGCCGACTTGGCGGCCGAGCGCATGGAGGCCGACACCAGCAGCTGGGCATTGGCGCGCTCCCAGTCTTCGGGCACGCGCTGGCCGTTGGTCACGCCGCGCAGCTGGATCTGGTGGCGGATCAAGGTGTCCACCGAGGGGCCGATCTTCACGGCCTCATCCACCTTGGTGAGGATGGCCTGGTGAGAGCCACGCGCCTTGAAGGCCTGCATCACATCGTCCTGCGCATCGCCCTGGGCGGCCGCATTGACGGCCAGCAGCTGCTGCACGCCATCGATGGCCAGCACATCCATGATTTCATCCTTGCGCGGATCGCGCGGCGCCACGCCCGTGGTGTCGATCAGCACCAGCTTCTTGCTTTGCAGCAGACCCAGCAGGTCTTGCAGCGCGGCCTTGTCATGCGCCTGGTGGGCCACCATGCCCAGCATGCGCGCATAGGTGCGCAGCTGCTCGTGGCCGCCGATGCGATAGGTGTCCAGCGTGATCAGGCCCACGGAGGCCGGACCGTGCTGGGCCGCGCAGAGTGCGGCCAGCTTGGCCGTGGTGGTGGTCTTGCCGACTCCGGTCGCACCCACCAGTGCAAACACGCCGCCCTGCTCGTAAATGGCGGGCTGGGCCGCATCGGTGCGCAGATTGCGCTCCAGCACCTGCATCAGCCAGCGCACGGCATCGCCGGCGGACAGATTCTCCGGCAGCTTTTCGATCAAGGCACGCGACAGCGCGGGCGAGTAGCCGGCGCGGATCAGCTTGTGCATCAGGCTGGACTGAATGGGGTTCTGGCGCGTCTGGCCCAGCCAGGTCAGGGTGTTGAAGCGCTCCTCGATCAGATCCTTCATGGACTGCAGCTCCTGCATAAAGTCCTGCGGCACGGGGCTCTGGGGCTTGGCGCTGCTTTCCTTGATCTGGATGGGCTCGGGGCGCAGCGGGTTGTAGCGCGCCACGCCAGCGTTCACGCTCTGGGCCTTGGGTGCCGCGGCCGGACGCTCGTCATTGCGCGCCTGGGCGCGCTGGGCAAACGTGGGCAGAGGCTCGCCGCCGTCCAGCACCGACTCGTGGCGACGACGCAGCATGCGCTCGCGTACATAGTCCTGGAAGGACAGCGTGCTCATGGACAGTTGCTCCACATCGTCCTGCACCGAATGCTGGGCCAGCTCCTTGGTCTGCTTGTCCTGGGCCTGCTTGGCCTGTTCTTCCTTGGCCGTCTGGCGGGCCTGCACATGCTCGAGAGTGCTCATGGCCTCGCCGCCCAGCGCACGCTTGGAGGCCGGCGCCAAGGCCGTGCGCGCGTCCTTGCGCAGACCCATGCCCTCTTCGGCGGCGCGGCGCTCGAGTGCGGCCTGCAGCGGCGACTGGCTCTTGGGGCCGGCCTCCATGTCCTGCAGGGTTTCTTCGGCCGTGGCCATGACTTCCACACCGTCGGCGGTCTGACGGTTGGACAGAATCAGGGTGCCGTCGCCAAAAACCATGCGCGCCTTGGCCAATGCTTCACGGGCGGTCGGGGCGTAAAAGCGTTTGATGTTCATGCGGATGCACCTTTAAGAATCGGGCCGATGCGGATGGTGTGCGTCTCGGGGATCTCGCTGTGGGCGAGCACCTGCAGACGCGGCGCCACACGGCGCAGCAGCTTGGCAAGAGAGTTGCGGATCGCGTCCGGCACCAGCAGGCAGGCGGGCAAGCCCATCTCCTCCTGCTGATTGGCCACATCCACCGCTTTTTGGGTCAGGATTTCAGCCACGCCGGGGTCCAGCGATGGCGCATTGGGGTTCGACAGTGCCTGCACCAGCAGACGCTCCAGCCCGGGCTCGATGGCAATCACATTGAGCTCGCGGGTCGGGCCATAGATCTGCTGCACTATGGCCGGCGAGAGCGCAATGCGCACGCGGCGTGCCAGCTCCACGGGGTCTGTCGTGGACGTGGCGTTCTCGGCCAGCGTCTCGATGATGGTGCGAATATCACGAATGTGCACAGAGTCCTCCAGCAGCAACTGGAGCACTTTCTGGAACGTTGTGATGGGCACCATTTTCGGAATGACTTCTTCTATGAGTTTGGGAGCCAGCTTGGCCACATGCTCGACCAATTGCTGGGTCTCGGTTCGCGAGAGCAGCTTGGCCGCATGCACTTGCATCAAGTGTGACAAATGCGTCGCCATCACGGTTTCCGAATCAACGACGGTAAAACCGGCCATTTGTGCCGCTTCCTTCTGCCGCTCGTCGATCCAGTGGGCGGGCAGGCCGAAGGCCGGATCGGTCGTGGCCGTACCTATCAACGGCGTGGTGATGCCGCCGGGATTGATGGCCAGGAACATGCCGGGGAAGGCCTCGCCCTCGCCGACCATCACGCCGCGCAGCGTGATGCGGTAGGCGCTGGGCTTGAGCTCGAGGTTGTCGCGCACATGGACGGCAGGCGGCAGAAAGCCCACCTCCTGCGCGAACTTGCGGCGCACGCCCTTGATGCGGGTCAGCAGATCGCCCTGGCGGCTCTTGTCCACCAGCGTGATCAAACGGTAGCCCAGCTCCAGGCCCAGCAGGTCCACGGGCTGCAGATCGTCCCAGGTGGCTTCGCCATCGGCCGGCGCGGCCTGCTGCTGCGTCGCCGGGCCCTTGTCCTGCGCGGCGAGCTGCGCCTTCTGCTTCTTGTCCAGCATCCAGGCACCCCAGCCCAGCAGCGCCCCCATGGCCAGAAACACCATATGCGGCATGCCGGGAATCAGGCCCAGCAGCGTGAGCACGCCCGCCGTGATGCCCAGCACCTTGGGCGACATGAACAGCTGCTGCACGATCTGGCGCCCCATGTCGGCATCCTTGCCCACGCGCGAGATCACCATGGCCGAGGCCACCGAGATCAGCAGACCCGGAATCTGCGCCACCAGCGCATCGCCCACGGCCAGCAGGATATAGCTGTCGGCCGCCTGGCCCGCGGACAGGCCGTGCTGGGCCATGCCTATGATCAGGCCGCCGATCACGTTGATGACCAGGATCAGAATGCCCGCGATCGCGTCGCCGCGCACGAACTTGCTGGCACCGTCCATGGAGCCGAAGAAATTCGCCTCTTCCTGTACCTCGGCACGACGGCGCTTGGCTTCTTTCTCGTCGATCAGGCCCGCATTGAGGTCAGCGTCCACGGCCATCTGCTTGCCAGGCATGGCGTCCAGCGTGAAGCGGGCCGAGACCTCGGCAATGCGCTCCGCGCCCTTGGTGATCACCACGAAGTTGATGACCACCAGAATGCTGAACACGATCAGGCCCACGGCGAAGTTGCCACCGATCAGGAAGTGGCCGAAGGCCTCGATCACGGCACCCGCGGCGCCCGGGCCCGTGTGGCCTTCCATCAGCACCACGCGGGTCGAGGCCACGTTGAGCGACAGGCGCATCAAGGTGGTGAGCAGCAGCACGGACGGGAAGGCCGCAAAGTCCAGCGGCCGGATCATATAGGCGGCCACCATCATCACCATCAGCGCCACGGCGATGTTGAGCGTGAAGAAGGTGTCCAGCATCCACGGCGGGATGGGCAGCACCATCAGTCCCAGAATGGCCACCACCAGAATAGGAGCCGTCATCCCTTGCAGGGCGCCGGCATTGGCGCCGGACCACTTCTGGAACAGTTGCAGCGGATTCGTCGTCATCAAACACTACCTTCTTGTGGCGCAGCCGGAGCTGCGGCCGTGCGGCCACGTTGCGGGTCCAGCTCCACGGGAACCGGCGGCTCGCCCATTTCACCGGGCATGGGGCCTTCGCCGCTGAGCGCAGCCTTCAAGCGATACACATAGGCCAGGACCTGGGCCACCGCGGTATACAGCGCCGCGGGGATGGCCTGATCCAGATCGGCGTGGGCATAGAGAGCACGCGCCAGCATGGGGGATTCCAGCACCGGAATCTTGTGGACACCAGCCACTTCGCGAATCTTGAGCGCGACCAGGTCCGTGCCCTTGGCGATCACCTCGGGGGCGGCCATGCTCTTGTCGTCATAGCGCAAGGCCACCGCATAGTGGGTGGGGTTGGTCACCACGAAATCGGCCCGCGGCACCGCGGAGACGCTGGCGCGGTCGGCGATCTCGCGCTGCTTCTGGCGGATCTTGCCCTTGATCTGCGGGTTGCCTTCGGATTCCTTGTGCTCCTGCTTGACCTCTTCGTGGCTCATCTTCAGCCGCGACTTGAACAGAAAAGCCTGCAGCGGCACGTCGATCACCGCCACCAGCAGCACCACGACCAGCAACAGCGCCACCCCCGTGGTCAGCCAGTCGCCGACCATGGCCAGGGCCATCAGCGAAGGCTGGGCGGAGACCGCGGTGATCTCGGCAATGCGGCCGCTCATGTACTTCCAGGCGACAAAGCCCAGCACCGCCGTCATGAACACCATCTTGACCACCGTGGTCAGCTGCTGCTTGGAGAAAAGATTCTTGATGCCCGACAGCGGGTTGAGCCGGTTGAACTGGGGCTGGACCGGCTTGAAGCTGAAGATCCAGCCGCCGGCGGCCACGCCGGCCAGCACGGAGGCCCCCGTGGTGACCAGGGCAAAGATCACGGCGATGAGCAGACCCAGTCCCAGCATGGATTGCAGGCGCTCCAGCATCAGGGCCGGAGTCTTGGCCACCGTGGCGTTAAACGCCAGCTGCTGGACCATGGCCTGGCGCAGATGGTTGACCAGCGGCTGGGTGCCGACAAACATCAGCAGCGCCCCCGTGCCCAGAATCGCCAGATGCGACAGGTCGCGCGAGCGCGCACCCTGGCCGTCCGCACGCGTTTTCTGCAGCTTGCGTTCGGTGGCGGGCAGGTTTTTGTCTTGGCTCGATTCCATGGCGCACGGACGGATGGGATACCCAGATTGTGCAAATCTGGCGCCCGTGCAATGCGCGGATAAGCGGCGGCCAAGCCCTGTTTATGCGCGACTAGATCGCCGCGCATTCCATAAATTCAATAGCTTGGTACGCTGGCCTGATAAGGCCTAGAGCCGAATTCCTTAGAAATTCCGAACCTGAAGTCAGGACAGGCTTGGCGGCATGCCCAGCTTGAGCTCGCTGAGCATGCGCAGCAGCAGACGGTTCAGGTCTTCGGCCGACCAGTCCTCCTGCTCGCGCAGATGGCGGATGGGAGCGGCATCGCTGCTCTCCAGCGCCTGGCTCATCTGCAGCACGGCCGCATAGGGGCCGGTGCGCCCCACGATGCCGTCGAAAATGCGTTCGTTCAGCGGCGTGCGGCGCAGGATATTGGCCACGGGCTCGTTCAGCAGCAGATCCAGCTGCGAGAACACGCTGCATAGATACATCTCGCGCTGCAGCTCCAGGCTCACCCCGGCCTCGATCAGCCGCTCGGCCAACCTGGCCCGCAGCACGATCTGCGTGCGCAGCGGCACCAGGTCCTGCTCTGTGCAGGCATGGGGCAGCTGATCGGCCAGCCAGCGCTGCAGCGTGCCCAGGCCCAGCATCACCAGCCCGCGGCGCAGCGAGTCCACGCCGCGGCGCAGGCCCAGGGCCGCCGAATTGGTATAGAGCAGAAAGCGGTAGGCCAGGATGGGGTCGGAGCCCAGAATCTCCTCCATCACATCCAGCGACTGCTCCTTGTCTATGGCCTTCATCAGCCGGAGTACCGCATCCCGCGAGGGCTGGGGCTGCTGCAGCCTAAAG
>JAFAIY010000218.1 GCA_019236485.1 Comamonas sp.
CACCCAGTGCACATCCACCTCATGGCCGGCGGCCTGCGCGCGGCGCGCGCCCTGCAGGCCGGATTCGTTGAAGCTGCCCTGCCCCTCGGGGCCGAACAGCACGACGGCATAACGTGCCTGCCGCGGCGAAATACGAAGATTGCTCATTCCTTGACTCGATGACTGCTCAGCGGTTGTCTGCTTCAATCCATCACAGGCTGGCGCCGGTGCGCTTGGCCACGGCCGCCCAGCTGCTGGCCTGGGAGGCGACCAGGCGCGTGAAGCCAGCGGCATCCATGTCCTGCGTCACAAAGCCCTGGGCCTCCAGGGCCTGGGCAACTTCGGGCCGACGGCAGACCTGCCGCACGGCTTCGGTAATCCTTTGCGCGTGCTCGCGGGCAATGCCCGCAGGCGCCGAGATGCCCACATAGTTTTCGGAAACCAGCTGCCCGAATCCCAGTTCGGCCACGCTGGGCGTCTGCGGGGACTGGGGCACGCGGCGTGCCGAAGTCACGGCGAGCAGCTTGACCCGGCCCTGCTTCTGCAACGCGATGTTCTGGGGCAGAGCATCGATGGCGATCTTGATCTGGCCGCCCAGCAGATCGGCCCGCATGGGGGCAGCGCCGCGGTAGGGCACATGCTCCATGCGCAGGCCCAGCTCCTGCGCGAACTGCACGCCGACCAGATGGCCCACCGAGGCGGCGCCGCCGCTGCCGAAGGGCACGGGGCTGGCACTGGCGCGGATCCAGGCCGCCAGTTCGCGGATATTGCCGGCCGGCACCGAAGGATGCAATGCGAACACCGTGGGCACGGCACCGATATAAGCCAGGTGCTCGAAGCTGGCCAAGGGGTCGTAGCTGCGCTTTTCAAGCAGCGAGGGCGCGATCGACAGCGCTGCGGAATTCGAGACCAGCAGCGTGTAGCCGTCGTTGGGGCTTTGTGCCACCAGCTGCGCGCCCAGGGACGAGCCCGCGCCGGGCCTGTTGTCGATGACGACGGACTGGCCCAGCTGCTCGCTCAGGAACGGCGCGACCAGGCGCGCCACGATGTCGCTGGAGCCGCCCGGAGGAAACGTCACCACCAGCCGTATGGGCCTGGCCGGCCAGGCCGTCGGCGCCGCGGCCTGAGCACACATGGACGCGGCTCCCAGCAGCGGCATGATGGCCGCGCCGCCCCCCATGCGTAGCAGCGCCCTGCGGCTGACGTCGAGCATCCGGAATGTCCTTTCTTCAATACGCACGCAGCGGCACGCCCTGTGCGTGCGGAGAAGCTGCTCCTGCTGCCGTTGCAGGGCAATGTAAGAGCAAGGCCGGCAAAAGCTAAACGCTCTTTTTTCATTTGCTATCTGCGAAGAAATCTATGGCCGGCGCGGCCTCGCGCCCGATCGGGTGCGCGTATGCACGCGGCGCACGCGAGCGCGCGCATCGCCGATGGGCACCGCCTGCGCGGCCGCTGCCGCAGGTGCCGGTGGTATTCTTTGAAGTTCCCTGGAGAGACCCGATGAACGCCCCTGTTGCCACCTCCCTGCTGCATCCCGAATTCGTGCAGCGCCCCGTTCCCGCAGCCTTTGTCCAAGCCCTGGCGACGCGCTTTGGCAGCCAGTGCTCCACGGCCCTGGCCGTGCGCGAGCAGCACGGCCGCGACGAGGGTGCGATTACCGCGCCGCCGCCGGCCGCCGTGGTGTTTGCCGAGAGCACGCAGGACGTGCAGGATGCCGTCAAGCTCTGCGACCAGTACAGCGTGCCCGTGATCGCCTATGGCGCCGGCTCTTCGCTGGAAGGCCATCTGCTGGCCGTGCAAGGCGGCATCAGCATCGACGTGAGCCGCATGAACCGGATTCTCTCGGTCAACACCGAGGACCTCACGGTGACCGTGCAACCCGGCATCACGCGCAAACAGCTCAACGACGCGATCAAGGACACGGGCTTCTTCTTCCCCATCGATCCCGGTGCCGATGCCTCGATAGGCGGCATGGCATCGACCCGCGCCAGCGGCACCAACGCCGTGCGCTACGGCACCATGCGCGAGAACGTGCTGTCCCTGGAAGTGGTGACGGCCAGCGGCGAAGTGATCCGCACCGGCAACCGCGCGAAAAAGAGCGCGGCCGGCTACGACCTCACGCGCCTGATGGTGGGCAGCGAAGGAACCCTGGGCATCTTCACCGAGATCACGCTGCGCATCTACCCTCTGCCCGAGGCCGTGAGCGCGGCCATCTGCTCCTTCCCCAGCATCGAGGCCGCGGTGCACACGGTGATCCAGACCATACAAATGGGTGTTCCCATCGCGCGCGTGGAACTGATCGATGTGAATTCCGTGCGCATGGTCAACGCCTACAGCAAGCTTGAGCTGCGCGAAGAGCCCATGCTGCTGATGGAGTTTCACGGCTCGCCCACGGGCGTCAAGGAGCAGGCCGAGATGGTGCAGGAGATTGCCCATGAATTCGGCGGCAAGGCCTTCGAGTGGGCCGAGCGCCCGGAGGACCGCACGCGGCTGTTCACGGCCCGCCACAACGCCTATTTCGCGGCCGTGGCCAGCGTGCCCGGCTGCCGCTGCATCACCACCGATGCCTGCGTGCCCATCAGCCGTCTCGCCGATGCGCTGCTGGAGTGCGTGACCGAGGCCGATGCCAGCGGCATTCCCTACTTCCTCGTCGGCCATGTGGGCGACGGCAATTTCCACTTCGGCTATCTGATCGACCCGCACAACGACGCCCAGCGCCAGCGGGCCGAGGAGCTCAACCACAGGCTGGTGGCGCGCGCGATCGCGCTCGGCGGCACCTGCACGGGCGAGCACGGCATAGGCATCCACAAGCAGGGTTTTCTGCTGGAAGAAGCCGGCGCGGGTGCGGTGCAGATGATGCGCGCCATCAAGCAGGCTCTGGACCCCAAGAACATCCTCAATCCCGGCAAGATCTTCCAGCTGCCATAAGCGGGAGCCATGAAAAAGGGCCTGAAGCTTCAGGCCCTTTTTATTTTGGGTTCAGCGCAATTACTGGCCGACCTTCAGCTGGCCGCCACGGCCCAGGCCGCCCTTGACTTCCTGCGCCTTGTAGTTGCGCAGCGAGATCACCATATTGTTGTAGGAGTCCATGAAGGCGGCCACCGTGGCCTTGCCTTCGGGCGAGCGCGAGAAGCCGCCCAGGCCCGCGACGGCACCGCCGCCGAAGGCGCCCATGGCGGCGCCGAAGTTGGTGGCCGTGGCATTGCCTTCGGAGATGGAGATCTGCACGCCAGAGCGGATGTCAAACATGCTCAGCGTCACCACCGAGGCCTTGCTCTGCATGGCGCCGCCGATCAGCGAGCCCACATTGCCGAACAGGCCGCCCACGCCCGCGGCCAGCTGGCCCGTGGCGTCGTTGTCGATGATGATGGAAGGCTCCATGTAGTAGTCGGCGGCCACGCGCTGGCCCTTTTGCTGCTTGGAGCCCGCGCGGAATTCACCAGAGTTGCGCTGCTTGTCGGTGATCGCCGCCATCTTGCTTTCCGTGCGGTTGTTGCCGATGGAGGTGATCACAAAGCAGTTGGACTGCTGCACGGCCAGACGGATCAGGGGCTCGATGGTGGTGATCTTGGTGGCCGCGCCAAAGCTTGCATACCACTCCTTGCCGCGGCCGTCGTCGACCGCCAGCGTGCCCAGAGGAGCGTCGCAGCGCTCCAGTGTGGGGTTGGCATTCACGCTGGTGGCGCCGCCGGCTGCACCGGTGGCCGCCGTGGGGGCCGTACCCGTGGAGATGGTGCCGCCGCCAGGCGTCACGCAGCCTGCCAGCGACAGGGCCGCGGCCAAAGCTGCCAGTCGCAAAGTTGTCTTCTTGGACATGGGATTCTTTCTGATCATGAATTTAAAAAAATGCTGACATGCCAACCACGTGTCAACGCAGGTACCAGCCCGACGAATTCCAGACGTAGTAGTAAGGAGTGTTCGCATACCAGTAGCCCCAGGACTTGCGCTCGTCCTCCAGGGCCTGATAACGCGCGTGGGCATTCTGTTTCGCGGCCTGTGCCTGGGGCAGCAGGCGCTTGGCCTCCTGATTGCCCTTGGCCGCGGCGCGGGACAGCCAGGCTTCGGCCTCGGCGGGATCGGCTCCCATCTCCTCGAAGCCCAGCAGATACAGCCGGCCCAGCGCAAACTGCGCGGCGCCATTTCCGGCATCGCCGGCCTTGCGCATCCATTCGATGGCCTGGTAGCTGTTGCGCTCCACGCCATCGCCGCGCATATAGCGCAGGCCCAGGTCATAGGCGGCGCGCGGATCGGCCTCAGCGCGGGCCGTGAGATCGGCCAGGCGGCGCTCGGCCTCGGGGTTGACGGGCTCGCCACGGAAGGTCGCCGTGTTGCGCGGCATCTCGGAGCAGTTATTGCCCTGGCACAGACGCACCACGGGAGCGATGGAAATCTGCTCCTGGGGCGTTTGCACCGCACAGGCGGTCAGCGCAAGAGCAAGCAGAGAAAAGCCGGGAAGAACAAGGCGCATGAGAAATCCCTCAGAGGTTCTTATTCGTTAGGACCGAAAAGTATATTCATAAACTTTATGCAATCCAATATGCGCGATTGCAGATTATTTTTCTATCAACGGGAAATCATGGAGAAAATCGACGCCAGGCGATTAACTCCAATTGCCGGCCCGTTTTATTCAGCCATCCCTGCGGCCGTCGGCATATCTGCTTCATGTCCCTGCGCTTTTTCAAACCCGTCTGGCCTTTGCCGGCCTTGCTGACCTGGGCCCTGGCCTGGGCCCTGCTGCTGCTGCTCGTGCGCCTGATGCCCTGGTGGCAGGCCTTGCTCGCGGCCTGCATTCTCAGCACCGCCGCCAGCCTGTGGGGCGATACCTGGTGGCGCCGGGCCATGATTGCGGCGGGCTTTCCGCTGTCGTTTCTGGTGCTGTGGGCCAGCCAGTTGCCGGCCTGGGGCTTACCCGCCTGGGGCTGGCTGCTGCCCCTGGGCCTGCTGCTGCTGGTCTATCCGCTCAATGCCTGGCGGGATGCACCCGTCTTTCCCACGCCAGCGCAGGCGCTGCAAGGCCTGGCCGAGGTGGTGAAGCTGCCGGATCAGGCCCTGGTGCTGGATGCGGGCAGCGGCCTGGGCGACGGCCTGCGCGCGCTGCGCAGCGAGCTGCCGCAGGCCCGCTTGCAAGGCCTGGAATGGAGCTGGCCGCTCGCGCTGCTCTGCGCTCTGCGCTGCCCCTGGGCGCGCGTGCGGCGCGGCGATATCTGGCTGGCGGACTGGAGCGGCTATAGGCTGGTCTATCTGTTCCAGCGCCCCGAAAGCATGGGTCGGGCGGCCGTCAAGGCGGCCACCGAAATGCGGCCCGGCAGCTGGCTGGTCAGCCTGGATTTCCAGCTGCCGGGAGTGGAGGCCACGGCCTGCCTGCAAGGCAATAGCCGCCACCAGGTCTGGATCTACGCCATACCGCTGGACGGCGATGCCGCGCCCTGATTACTTGGCGCGGCTGGCCTGGCTCACATAGAGCGCCACGGCCGCGATATCGGCCTCGCTCATCGTGGCCTTGAAGGACGGCATGCTGCCGATGCCGTCACGCAGGGCGCGCGTGACGCGCGCCGCATCGGGCTGCAGCTCGTCCAGCACGGGGCCGATGGCGCCTTCGGTGCCCGCATCCTTGAGCGTATGGCAGACGGCGCAGGCCGGCACGGCCGCCGTGGTGAACAGCTGCTTGCCGCGCGCCAGCTGGGCGGCTTCATCGGCATGGGCAATGCCGACCAGGGCGGTCAGCATGAGGGCGGCAAGGGTGTATGTCTTTTTCATCATTCTTATGGATTCCAATCATGGGGCGCGCGGCCCATGCCCCGCGGGCACAGGGCATGAAGCCGGCGGGGATCAAGCCACCGTCACGGTGACCGCGTGGTCGGCCCAGCTGGTGTTGTTGTAGCCGCTCTGGTTTTCGCCGCGGGTTTCGGGCTGGAGATTGCCCTTCTCGTCCGTGGCGCGGCTGGCCAGCACATGCGTGCCCTTGGGCAGCTGGGCCTGCAGCACGAACTGGCGCCAGGCGTACCTGCCCATGTCCGGGCCGACCAGGCGCGCCGGCTTCCAGGTCTTGCCGCCGTCTATGGAGACTTCCACGCCCTTGACCGCATGCATGCCGCCGAAGGCCACGCCATGGATCTGCACCATGCCGGCGGCCTGGGTGCCGGCTTCGGGCAGCGGGCTGTTGATCCAGGACTTGACGCTCATCTCCTGCACCGAGGGCTGGCTGGGGTCGCTCTTGCTGCCGGGCGGCGAGATGCGGTAGCCATGGGACATGATGTGGGCTTCGCTCTCCTTGAGCGTAAACGCCAGCTGCTTGATGTACTTGATGTTGTTCACGCCGGTGTAGCCGGGCACGATCAGGCGCAGCGGGCCGCCATGGGCCAGCGAAATCGGCTCGCCGTTCATTTCCCAGGCCAGCAGCGCATCCTGCATCGCCGACAGCGGCACGGAGCGCTCCACCATCACCGTCTTGGGGTCTATGCCCGCGGGCAGCACCTCGCCGCCGGTGCCGGTCATATAGACCATGCCGTCGGCCACGCCGCCCAGGGCCTTGACCACCTCGCGCACGGGCACGCCGCTCCAGACCACGCAGCCCGCGGCGCCCACGGTCCACTGCGTGCCGCTGGGCTTGCTGGGGAAGAAGCCCCGGCCGTTGCCCGAGCACTGCAGCACCATGGTCACGGTCTCCAGGCCCATCTTCTTGAGCTCGGCCACGCTCAGCTGGCGCGGCTGCCTGACGCCGTCGATCTGCACCTGCCAGGCATCGCGGTCGGCCACGATGGAGGCGTTCGGCGTGGGCAGGTTGTTGCGCACATAGAGCTGGTTGCTGGGCGTGATGACGCTGGTGCCGAAGGCCGAGCGCTTGGTCTCGATGGTGGTCGAGCTGTGCACGATCACGGCATCGGCGTTCTTGAAGCCCGCATAGCCGGGCAGGGGCTTGGCCGCGGGCGCGGCGGCCTGGGCCAGGGCCTGGCCCTGGAAGCTGGCCAGGCCGGCGGCGGCCAGAGCGCTGGCGCTGCCCGCCAGCAGGCGGCGGCGCGGCAGGGACATGGACTGTGGTTGCATGGAGTCTCCTCTCTGTGATGAAGCGGGTGAAGATTGCGGCCGGACTCAGCTGCTGGCCTGGCCCAGCACGCGCGAGGCCACGGCCAGAGCCTGTTTTTTCTCGGCGATCAGCACCAGCGGACGGCCTTCGCGCGAGCGCACCACCTGCCAGTAGGTATTGGCCCACCAGCCCTGGCCCTCGGGCAGCTGCAGGGGCTGATCGAAGGCCAGCACGGTGACGATGCCGCCTTTTTCAAAGAACGTGGTCAGGTGGTAGGCGCGCCGGCCGTCGATATCGCAGGGCCGCATGAGCTGGGTATAGCCGGGCAGCTTTTGTTGGGCCGGCCAGTCCATATGCCTGGCGATCTCGGCCTCGGGCATGAACTGGCCGCGCAGCGTGCGCTCGTAGTACTCGTGCTCTATGGCCGAGCGCACCATCTCGGGCGGGCGCATCGCAAACACGGCGCCGGTGACCGAGCCGCCGAGCAGCAGCGCGGCCAGCATGCGCTGTATGCCGCGGCGCGCATACCAGGGTGTGTGGCGCAGCAGGTGCGCGGGCGGCTCGCCGGGCTCGAAGGCCAGCGCCAGCTCGGCGCGCGCGCGCAGGTCAAAGGCCGAATCTTCGGGACGGGGTTGGAATGTCATGGTGCACGCTTTCGCAGCGGTATCACGCTGCCTGCCGGGTTGGCGCCGACCTCGGCGCGGGCTGGCTCTTGCAAGGCGTTCTTGAGCGCGTCCCGCGCGCGTGCCAGGCGCGAGAGCACGGTGCCGGGCGCAATGTCCAGCGCCTCGGCCATCTGGGCCGTGGGCATGTCGTCAAAGTAGTAAAGCACCAGCACTTCGCGGTGGATGGGGGCCAGCCGGCCCAGGGCCTTGACCACGTCCAGCTGCGCATCCAGCGCATCGTGGTGGTGGACCGCCTGCTCCTCGGCCTCCTCGGCGCCGCCCCGATGCTGGGCCGGGTCGAAATGCCGGAACGCGTGGCGACGCATGATCTGGAACAGCCAGGCGCGGGCCATGCTCTGGTCGCGCAGCTGATGCCGGAAGCGCCAGGCGCTGGTGAAGCAGTCCTGGACCACATCCTCGGCAATGGCGCGCGAGCCGGTCAGCGCCCAGGCGCTGCGCAGCAGGAATCGGTAATGCTCGCGCACCCACTGGTTGTAGCGCGACTCGGCGGTGGAGATCATGCTGCTAATGAGCGCACATGCATCGCTTTCATTCCATGCCCCTGCAAATAATTTGCGAACCCGCTTGCCGATTTCACATGAAATCAACCTCTAACGCTTGATGGACAAGCGCCAGCAGCTATAGATTCTGCGTATGCAGGCCGAAGAAGCGCGCGGGCGGCATGCCCACCGTGCGCCGCACCATGGCGCTGAAGGCGCTGGGGCTGTAGTCGAGCTCGGCCGCAATGCGCTGTATCGGCCAGTTGCGCGCGGCCAGGCTCACCGCATGGGCCAGCACCACCTGCTGGCGCCAGTGGGTGAAGCTGCATTCCAGCTCCTGCTTGAAGAGCCGGGCCACGGTGCGCGGGCTGGCACCGGTGTCGCGCGCCCAGTCCTCCAGGGTTGCGTAGCGCGTGGGATCGGCGAGCACGGCCTCGCACAGCAGGCGCAAGCGCTTGTCCTGCGGCAGGTTCACGCCCAGCTGCACGGCGCTGGCGCGGCGCAGCTCGTCGAGCAGCAGCTCGCTCAGATGGTGCTCGCGCGCCCGGTCCTGCGCGGACAGCTGCAGGCTGTCGTCGGGCAGCGTGGGCAGCTCGCGCACCACGGCACGCAGCAGCTCGGAAGCGTTGAGCACCCGGCACTGGCGCCAGGCGCCCTCTTGCTCGCGCTCCACATTGGGGCCGCAGCGGCCGTTGGTCTGGAAGAAGTACAGGGTGCGCAGATCGGCGCTTTCCACCATGGTCACCGCATGCTCTATGCCCGGCGGTACCCACAAGGCCCGCGAGGGCGGCACGATGAACGTACCCTGCCTGACGGTAAGCCTGATGGTGCCCGTGGTGGAGATGGCCAGCTGCGCCCAGGGATGGCGATGCGGCTTGACCTGGGTGTCGGCCTCCAGCCAGCGGCACTTGGCCCGCACCGGCCGCTGGGCCGTGGGTATGTAGAGATGCGGCGTCAGCGTCTCCACATAGGTGGAGGCCTTGCCCGCACGCAGCGGCTCGGAGGAACAGGTGCTGGACATCATGGCTTGGCAGGTTTGCGACAGTAATTGGCAGACTATCGCATACCAGACGCAGGCCCTCTGCCTAAGATGCGATACATGAACCGCCCTGCCCCGACCACACCCCAGAGCCCAGCGCCGGAGACGCTGCGCAGCGATGCGCGCACCATCGGCCTGATCGGCCTGGCCCATGGCTCCTCCCACTTCTTCCACCTGCTGCTGCCGCCGCTGTTTCCCTGGCTGATCAAGGATTTCGGCTACAGCTATGCGGAGCTCAGCGTGCTGGTCTCGCTGTTCTTCGTCGTCTCGGGCACGGGCCAGGCCCTGGCCGGCTTTGCCGTGGACCGCTTCGGCGCGCGCCCCATCCTGTTCGCGGCCCTGGGCAGCTTTGCGGTTGCCGGCCTGATTGCGAGCAGCGCCCAGGGCTATGCGATGCTGCTGGCCGCCTCCTTTTTTGCGGGCCTGGGCAATGCGCCGTTCCACCCCGTGGACTTCACCATCCTCAACAAGCGCGTCTCGCAGCAGCGCATAGGCCATGCGTTCTCGGTGCACGGGCTGTCGGGCAATATAGGCTGGGCGCTGGCGCCGCTGTTCATGGCCGGCATCACCACTGCCACGGGCTCCTGGCGCACGGCCTGCTTCTGCGGCGCGCTGTGGGCGATCACGGTGCTGCTGATCATGGTCTTCAACCGCGATGCGCTGGACGACCGCGCCGAAACCGCGCACGCCGGCGCCAAGCCGGCCGCCCAGGCCGCTCCCAAGGAGCACCCCATGGCCTTCATGAAGCTGCCCTCGGTATGGCTGTGCTTCTCCTTCTTCTTCTGGAGCACCTGCGCGCTCAGCGCCATCCAGAGCTTTGCGAGCCCGGCCATGCAGGCCATGTACGGCCTGCCGCTGAGCGTGACGGCCCTGATCGTCACAGGCTATATGCTGTGCGGCGCCGCGGGCATGCTGATCGGCGGCTTCCTCGTGGGCCGCGTGCAGCGGCTGGAGAAGGTGATCTCGGTCTGCATGCTGGGCTCGGGCCTGCTGCTGTTCGTCGTGGGCACGGGCTGGCTGCCCGCCATGGCGGCCGTGGCCGTGGCGTCCATCGCGGGCCTGGGCACGGGCCTGGCCGGCCCCTCGCGCGACATGCTGATCAAGCGCGCCGCGCCGCCCGGCGCCACGGGCCGCGTCTACGGCACCGTGTACTCGGGCCTGGACCTGGGCTTTTGCCTGGCCGCACCGGTCTTCGGCTTCATGCTGGACCACCAGATGCACCATGCCGTGTTCTTCGGCTCGGCGATCGCGCTGCTGCTGTCCGTGGTCTCGGCCGTCATCGTCGGCGACGGCGTGAGCAAGAAAAGCAAGACCGTGCTGGCCCCCGCCTGAGCGCGCCAAGCCCCGGCCTCAAGCCCTGCGCGCCCATGCCGCAGGGCTTTTTTCATGTGTGGAGCCGGCCTGGTATTTACCCCGAGGAATCGGGCCCGGAAGCGCCGCCGGCGACTGCTAAGCTGCCAGGCCCGGGCCGCCAATTGCGTCTGAATTGCGCCTGCCCGGGCCGACCGACACAGGCGCAAGAACCCGCGCCGCCGGCCCGCTCCCCGCCCCCATCCCACAGGAGATCCACCCATGCCCTGGCATTCCATCCGCACTGCATCCGCAGTCTCGACCCTGCTGCGCGCCCTGCCCCTAGCGCTGACCCTGACCTTTGGCGCGGCCCATGCGGCACCGCAGGCCGAGCTGCTGGAGCTGGCCAAGAAGGAGCAGCAGCCGCTGCTCGATACGCTGCGCGACCTGGTGCATATCGAGTCCGGCAGCAAGGATGTGGAAGGCCTGAAGAAGATCGCCGACTACATCGCCGGCAAGCTTCGCGCCCAGGGCGGCAAGGTCGAGGTGATCACGCCCACCGACATCTACCGCCTCGACGACACGCCAGAGAAGCTCGGCCCCATGGTGCATGCCGAATTCAAGGGCCAGGGCACGAGCCGCATCATGCTGATCGCCCATATG
>JAFAIY010000248.1 GCA_019236485.1 Comamonas sp.
TTGGCCGTTGCGATCATGCGTTCCGGCACTCAGGCCTCGATATTGCCGGGGGCCGCCTGCTGCAGCGGATGCAGCACGGTCACGCCACCAAACTCGGCACCATGGGGCAGGTGCAGGCTCAGCATATGGCTGCAGCCGCTGTGCTGGGCGCAGGCCACGGCCAGGCAGTCGCCAAAATCCAGTGCATGGCGCGCCTGCACGGCCCAGGCCGTTTCCAGCGTGGCGGCATCGGTCTTCCAGGGCGCCCAGGTCTGGTAGCGGCGAATCGCGGCGCGCGCATCGCCCTGGGGCATGGGTGCGGCCGCCGTCGTGACCTGGTCGTAGAACTCCACCAGAGCCTGATTGCCGGTGCGCCCCGTGCGGCTGTGCCACAGCGCATCCAGCCAGGCCAGCGTGGCCGCGTACAGCTCGCCCCCTGCCACATCCTCGGCCGCAATCAGCACCGAGGTATCGACGAATACGGTGGTCATGGCGCTCATGCCGCGGCTCCCGAATCCGCGGCTTTCCGCGGACTGCCCCTCTGGGGACTGGCGCTGCGCACTGCGGCTGCGGGCCGGGCCTGCCAGCTGCGCTCATCGGTGCGCCAGGCCAGGTAGGCGCGTTCGTACGCATCCTCGCGGCGCTGCAGCTCGGCCATGAAGTCACCCAGCATGCGCGAGACGCTGGTGCCGCGGCGCGCGGCTTCCACGCGCGCCCACTCGAGCACGCTGTCTTCCACAGTGATGGTGACGTTCTTCATGCATGAGATATTACACGAAATTCGTGCAACACGAAATTCGTGTTCATCCACCTCGGTCCTTGGCCAGCATTTCGCAAGCAATTTCTCCCACTCTTTGCAGAGCGCTCAGATGCTGCGGCGTCCAGTCGCCGCCCAGGCCGATGCGCACTCCGTGACGAAACCGCCCCGCTGCGCCGAACACCGTGCCCGGAGCGATCAGTATCCGCTGCTGCAGGCAGGCCTCGTGCAGCGCCACGGCGTCCAGCCCGCCCGGCAGCTCCAGCCATAGCAGCAGACCGCCAGGAGGATCGCTGGCCCGCGTACCCTGCGGGAAATACCGGGCGATGACCTGACGCGCCTGCTCCACACGTACGGCAATTGCAGACCGCAGCTGGCGCATGGCTGCAGCATGCCCGGCCTGCGTGACCAGATCTGCCAGCGCCAGCTCCAGCACCGCAGACTGAGCGCCCGCCTGCATCTCCTTGAGGTGACGCACCCTGTCCGTCCAGCGCCCGGCTTCCATCCAGCCCAGGCGCAGGCCCGGAGCCAGGGTCTTGGAAAAGGAGTGGCAGAGCATCACATGGCCCGTGCCGTCATAGGACTTGAGCGTGCGCCGCATGGCATCGCCTTCGGCCAGGTCGGCATAGATCGCATCCTCGATGACGGGCAGCCCGCGCTGCGCCGCCATCTGCACCAGCCGCCGGCGCTCCGTCTGCAGCATGCAGCTGCCCAGAGGATTGCTCAGTGTGGGAACCAGCACCAGGGCCTTGACGGGCTGGGTGTCCAGCGCCAGCTGCAGCGCCTCCAGCGACAGGCCATGGCGCGGATAGGTGGGAATCTCCAGCGCCCGCAGTTGCAGCGCCTGCAGCAGCTCCAGGAACGAGAAATGCGTGGGCGATTCCAGCGCCACCACATCGCCGGGCTGGGTCACCGCACGCAGGCACAGCGCGATGGCATCCATGCAGCCGCCCGCAATGATGATGCGCTCCGGATCGAGGCTGCAGCCCAGCCCCACCGCATAGCGGGCCAGCGCCCGGCGCGCATCTTCATGCCCGTCGCTGCCCGGATAGGTGCACAGCAGATGCCGGTGCTGTTGCACGGACCGCGTCAAGGCCCGGCGCACGCGATCGGCGTTGAGCAGATCCGGCCCCGGCGTGCCGCTGCTGAACGAGATCATGCCCTCCGGCTGCCTGCGCCCCAGGACCCGCTGACCCAGCCAGTCCAGCGATACCGGACGCGGCCGTTTCATGGGTCTGGTCATGCCGGGCTCCGGCAGCACCACGGGACGCGGAGACACAAAAAAACCCGAGCGCGGCCTGGCGGCAATCAGGCGCGCATCCTCCAGCCAGTGATAGGCCTGCACCACCGTGGTCTGCGCCACGCCATAGCGCCGCGCCGTTTCGCGTACCGAGGGCAGCTTCTCTCCGCACACCAGCGTGCCCTGGCGTATGGCCTGGCCCAGTTGTTCGGCAATCTGCAGATAAAGCGGCGTCGATTCGGCAAGGTCCATGGCGCGATTCTGTACCGACCACCTGGCTTGCAAGCAGTACAGATGCGGCACAGGACAAGCAGTACAACAGGCGCCGAGCAATTTCTGTACTGCCTCGGCTCGGGCCTGCCTGCGGCTGTCCGAGCAGCTGGCGAATTTGCACAGTGGAGTGCATGAACTCACCCGCTTTCACCCTGCTTCTGCAGCCTGCTGCGCCCGTGCAAACCTTGGATATCGCCCCAGGCCGGGCCTTGTGGCTTGAGGCACTGACGGGCCTGACCTGGCTCACCCGAGAAGGCCTGCTGGAGGACTTTTTTCTGGAAGCCGGCCGGCATATGCGCATCAACGGCCCGGCGCGGCTGTATCTGGGAGCACAGGGCCATAGAGCCGCCAGCCTGCGCTGGAGCTATGCACCCGGCACAGCCCTCTCATCCGGCCCCTGCCACGAACCTGGCGGCCCGGATCGGCCACGAAAAAGGCCCGACACCGTCGGGCCTGCATGACTGAATACCGCGCTCAGCGCCGGTACTGCGGCGGCGGCGCGTACCTCCCGCCATCGGCAGGAAAGGCCGCCGGATCGCCGGAAGGACTGCGCGGCGCCAGTTCCGGCTCGCGTTCATCCATTCGCACCTCGAACAGGGCCGAGCCGATCACGCCCACATTGCGCGCGTCGCCGGCCGGCGTGTTGGCCGCATAGGCACGTTCCTTGGCCGCAAAGCGGAAGGCCGCGACTTCGCTCTGGCTCTTGCGGAAACCGTCGATGCGCAGGGTCTG